>JQCU01000127.1:0-297577 GCA_000761495.1 Acinetobacter idrijaensis | reverse complement strand
ACGCTTTGTTGATCTTCATTTCGCCTTAAATCTATTTAGATACAGAAACTTAATGTAAATTATTCTATCATATTGCACTAAAAAAACACCAAAAAAAAGTCGTGAAATTCACCTCCACCCTAATGTTGGGTGGAGTCCTCTTTCACACTAAAGATAGATGGCGATCACGATCAACATGACCAGCACAAAAGGCTTAAGAATCTCGACTGGAATTAGCGTAACGCTGGCTGCACCAATAAAAGAGCTGACAAAACTACACAGTGCAATCACGCCCAAGAGCAGCCAAGGCAGTTTCACCTGACACAGATAGGAAAATGCCGCAGAAGCGGTGCCACAAATGGAAGCGAATTTATTGGTACCAAAGAACGTAGCAGGCTGTAGATGCGGTAAACTCCCCATAATTGCCGGAATCTGGATCAGACCACCACCGCCTACGGCAGCATCAATCGCCCCTGCAAAAAATGCAAAGACAACCAGACTGATGATGATCTCAATTTCCATATATTGACTCGATTAGAGGTTCAGGACGCGTTTGGGCACCAGACGTTTTTTGTCGGTGATTTCTGCCAGCCCCAGACATTTCTCACCATCAAAAACCAGCACCTGTTCAGCTGCTTCATGTTCGATATTGCTTTCCATGCCGCGGCTAAAATATTCTGCACGACTTTCGGGTACCTGCACTTTTGGAAAATGATCAACCGGTGCATAGGCCGGC
Organism: Acinetobacter idrijaensis; assembly: GCA_000761495.1. Taxonomy (GTDB): domain Bacteria; phylum Pseudomonadota; class Gammaproteobacteria; order Pseudomonadales; family Moraxellaceae; genus Acinetobacter; species Acinetobacter idrijaensis. The sequence goes on along the minus strand of JQCU01000127.1, from coordinate 296,862 downwards.
AATAACAGTTCATCGCGCTCTGCTTCGCTCAGGCTTTCCAGATATTCAATGGTATAACTTGGAATCAAATCAAAATGGCCGGTTTTGATGCGGTGCAGATAAGTCAGATGGCCATAAGTTCCCAGCGCTTTGGCAATATCTTCACCTAAAACCCGGATATAAGTGCCTTTAGAACAGGTAATATCCAGCGTAATACTGTTCTCCGTAAAGGACAAAAACTCAATCGCTAAAATCGTAATTGGACGCGCTTCACGTTCAATCTCGATACCTTTGCGCGCCAGTTCGTATAAAGGACGGCCTTCTTTTTTCAAGGCAGAATACATCGGCGGCACTTGCTGGATATCCCCGATAAACTGTGCCAATGTGTCCTGAATCAAGGCTTCCGAGAGTTCAGGAACCGCTTTTTCCAGAAGCACCTCACCTTCGACATCGCCCGTGGTGGTACTATGCCCCAAAAATACGGTCGTCTGATAACGCTTGACCGAATCTAATAAATAATGCGAAAACTTGGTCGCCTCCCCCAAACACACGGGCAATAAACCGGATGCCAGCGGATCCAGCGCACCGGTATGGCCGGCTTTTTGTGCACGGTACAACCAGCGGACTCTTTGCAATGCGGCATTAGAGCTGATACCCAAAGGCTTATTAAGCAGGAAGACACCACTAAGATGACGACGCTGAATTTTAGGAGATGATGCTTTCATGGCAAAAAATCAGACATTTTATAAATTGGCGCCATGGTAAAACCCTGCGAGATGATTTACAACTTTTCTATAGTCTCTAATGATTTTTATGGCATATTGAGCCGGCTTTAATATCTAAAAGCTTGAACATCTAAAAATAATGAAACAACGAGAAAATAGGTGCATAGGATATGCAGAAATATAAAATATGGATCATTCTGGCGTTGCTGGTGCTGTGCATTCTCACGCTGATCTTATGGCTGTCTCCAAAAGAAAATAACCAGGCGGATACCGGGACAAAAACACCTTTTACTGAAACTCAGGCAGAGCAAACCGCACTCTTGGTCAATGGCCCTGCCAATGCAGCCTTCCCCAGTGCCAGCCAGCAAGATACCGAAATTAATTGTCAGATGCAGTTAGATGCCAGCAACCGTCTGATCGTGAATGAACAGACCCGCAACTGTTTTGAATATTTTATTACTCAGTTTGGCGAAAAAAATCTGCAGCAGATCCAGCAGGATTTTAAAGCCTATATTCGCCAGAATCATAAAGAACCAGCACTCTCGCAAATTCTGGATTTATGGGATCGTTATATCCAGTATCGTCAGGGTTTGGGCCAGCTCACTGCACCGACTGGGCTGAATCAGGAATATCCTGCCTATTATCGTAGCATCTATAACAGTACCCAGTATTTGCGCCAGCAGTACTTTTCCAAGTATGAAATTGAAGGCTTGTTTGGCACAGAAGATGCCTATCATGAATATACCCTGGACCGGATGAGCGTATTGGCAGACAAAAGCTTGACTGAGACTGAAAAAGCCCAAAAGCTCAAAGCACTGTTTCAACAGCTCCCACAGGACTGGCAGGAAAATCTGGAACAACTGAATAAACTGGAAGATCTGCGCAAACTAACCGCTAATATTAAGGCTCGTGGCGGTTCCAGCGATGAAATCCGGCAGATGCGGATTAATCTAGTCGGCCCTGAAGCCACACAGCGTCTGGAACAACTGGATGTACAACGCAGCGACTGGAAAAACCGGGTGACGGGCTATTTAGATGAACGGGATCAGATTACCCAGTCCGGCATGTCAGATACCGCCAAACAGCAAGCCATTGCCCAGCTTCGCAGTAAACATTTTAATACACCGCAAGAACAACTCCGGGTAGAAACCTTTGAACAGGTTCATGATCAGGGAGCCAAGCTGCCCTTTGCTGACTAAGCCCAAAAGCCATCACCTGTTGATGGCTTTTTTATAAATGCCCTTTTGCTAACTTTATATTTTTTCTCAAAATGATCTTTTATAGTTGTTTCAAAATATTTCGTATTTACACAAAATAACTTAGACAAATTTTAATTATTTCAAAGACTTTTTATTTAAATACATGTGTAGATAAAACATATATTTACAATGTAAACCCCTCCCGTCCTGCATGTCCCCAAATGACATGGTTTAAACGCTTTGAAATGAAAAAATACCCCTTTTAAAAAGAAAATTTGCTTAGCCACTGAAAGCCGGACCTGTATTTTCATCGTCTGATTTTGTGGTTTGCAACACTCTACAAAAAGCAATGATTGCTTGAATAACGATAAAATTAAAAAGGGACAGCTATGCATACTTTCAGCAAGATAGCCCAGTTACTGACTGTGGCTTTAGCGACAACTCTGGGATTCAGTTTTTCTGCACATACTCAGGCTGCGGCGAGTGCAACACAAGTCATCGAAAAGACCCGGTCTGACTATGCCAAGACCAAATATCCGATCTTGATGGTGCATGGCTGGCTAGGCTGGTCACGCATTGGCACTGATAGTATCGGGCTGGATTACTGGTATCAGATTCTGCCAGATATGGCACGTAATGGCTCTACCGTCTTTGCGGCACAATTGTCTCCGGCAAATACAACGGCGCATCGCGGTGAACAACTGGTTCAACAGGTTGAAGAGGTTCTGGCAATTACCGGCAAGCAAAAACTGAATTTGATTGGTCACTCTCATGGCGGACCGACAGTACTGTATGTCGCAGCGACCCAGCCGCAGTATATTTCGTCTATCACTGGCGTTGCAGGAACCTACCATGGCTCCAAAGTGGCAGATGATATTCAAAATAATCGCCTGACCCGTACTGCCTTTAACATTTTAGGTGATTATATTATTGGTCCATTGATTGCACTGGGCCAGTTTAAACCTGAACTGGAAATTGATTTTGATGCTTCCATGAAATCCCTGACCCAGACCGGCTCAAATACTTTTAATGCTACAGTGGCGCAGCAGGTCATCAAAGATGGTGTATTGGCGTCCACAGAAAACTGTAATAAAAATTTAAAGCAGAAAGACAGTAAAGGTATTCATTATTATTCATGGACGGGTGTGGCCCAAGCCACCAATGCTCTGGATATTGATACGGTCCTGATGCAGCTCGGCCCTTTATCTTATGGCAGTAAAGACAATGATGGCATGGTGTCACGTTGTAGCGCTTTCATGGGCAAGGTCATTCATGACCAGTACAAACTCAATCATACGGACCTCGCCAATATGATGTTTGGTCTGAAAGGCGTGTTTGCACCAGATCCGGTCGCCCTCTACCGCCAGCATGCCAACCGACTAAAATTAGAAGGTTTATAACCCCAGAGTGCCTATATTTCAGCTGAAATATAGGCTTTTTTTCTGCTTCTTTTTTATTTGACCTATCCGTGATCGGGAAGCTGCAATGAAAAAAATAATATCTTACTTAAGCTTTTTGCTACTGGTTTCCCTATTAACTGGCCCTGTGCAAGCCTCGGCATTACAGGAATATAAAAGCAATTTTGTCCTCTCGAGTTATGCCAAGACAAAATACCCGATGGTCTTTGTTCATGGTTTTGGTCTAGGTTTTAACCGGATTGGAACAGATCACATCGGTTTAGATTATTGGTATCAGATTCCCCAAGACCTGAGCCGGCATGGTGCACGGGTGTTTTCTGCCGAATTGTCTGCTGTTGCGTCCAATGAACTGCGCGGTGAACAGCTCTTGATGCAAATTGATGAAATACTGGCACTGACGGGCCAGAAGAAAGTCAATCTGATTGGGCATAGCCAAGGTGGCCCAACAATTCAATATATCGAGGGCGTTGCACCGCATAAAGCCGCCTCTTTAACCGCCATTGCCGGGGCGATGCAAGGCACCCCGGTTTTTGTCAATGCCAGCCAGACGCCACTGCTTGAACCCTTTATCCATGCCATTGGTACAATTTTGGGCCATAGCATGAATCTGGTTACAGCTAACCAGTATCCGGTCAGTATTATCGAGGCACTGCAAGCCATGAATCCAGAGGCGATTCAGGCCTTCAATGTGAAATATGGCTCCTCTGCCATTCCCCAAAACTGTCAGACCCAAGGCAGCAAACTTACATCCAATGGAATTTACCACTATTCCTGGATGGGCAACCGGCAGGCAACCAATTCCTTGGATGCGATAGAGTCTACAGTCGTGACTTTAGGTAGCAGTTTCCTGAAAGGAGAAGCCAATGATGGTGCTCTACCGCTGTATAGCGGACGCTATGGCCAAATCATCCGTCAGGACTATGCCCATAACCACTTTGATGAAGTAAACCAGTTTTTTGGCATTTTGGGTCCTTTCGCGCAGGATCCGGTCGCACTGTATCGCCAACATGCCAACCGGCTCAAGCTGCAAGGCTTATAAATCACTTATTTTATGAATAGATCATCTTTATTAATTAAAAAAACTTAGGAAACTGAGTCCCTGCTACATAGGGGAACTTTAGGCAACTGGATGAGGATCATCCCGTTAAAACAACAAAAGTGAGGAAAATATAATGAAATTCGGAATATTAATCACCGGCCTGCTGCTGGCGGGTACATGTCTCAGCACCCAGGCATCCACCCAGGCCAGTCAGGTCACAGCAAAAGCCAGTTCACAATATGCTAAGACCCAATATCCGATTGTCTTTGCACATGGTATGGCGGGTTTCATCCGGATCGGTACTGACCAGTTTGGACTGGATTACTGGTATCAGATTTTACCGGATCTGGCGCGTAATGGCGGTAATGTCTGGGCAACACGTGTCTCGCCTTTTAACTCATCGGAAATTCGGGGTGAGCAACTTTTAGAGCAGGTAAATGAAATTCTGGCCATTACCGGTGCAAAGAAAGTCAATCTGATCGGTCATTCCCATGGCGGCCCGACCATTCGTTATGTCGCAGGTGCAGGGAATGGAATAGTCGCTTCCCTGACTTCTGTCGGTGCTCCGCATAAGGGCTCCCCGGTTGGAGACCTGATCCTGCAAGCAGAAGGTACACCGATACAAGGGCCTTTAGTCGGTGGTATCAACCTGGTGTCTAAGGCCATCACCTGGGCACAAGGGTTGGATCCGAACAGTTTCCCGCATGATTCTCTGGCCGGTGGTAGCAGCCTGACCCTGGCAGGATCCGCTCAATTCAACCAGAAATATCCGCTCGGTATGCCAACCACCGCCTGCGGTGAAGGTAAGGAAAAAGACGGTGATATTCGTCATTATTCATTTACCGGTATAGGTCAAGTCACCAATCCGCTCGATCCTGATTCAGCCTTGACAGTTACAGCTCTACTCATTGATGGCGGCAAGGAAAATGATGGTCTGGTCTCCCGCTGTAGTGCCAAATTCGGTAAAACCATTCGGGATAACTACAACTGGAACCATCTGGATGAAGTGAACCAGTTCCTCGGATTAAAAAATATCTTTGCTCCAGACCCAGTCGATGTTTATCGCCAGCATGCCAACCGGCTCAAATTGCAAGGCCTGTAATTCAATCTCATCCCTGTCATCCCAATGCACAGGGATTTTCTAATTTTTAAACCGCCAAAATGGAACTTTATGAAAATTAGAACGCATTTTATAACCTTATGCTGCGTGTTATTTGCGGGCCAATATGTGCAGGCTTCCAATTTGCAGCAAGCAGAATCCAGATTTGTCGTGTCCAATTATGCAAAAACACAATACCCGATTGTATTTGCACATGGCATGGTCGGCTTTAATCGAATTGGTTTTGATGCCTTAGGCATGGATTATTGGTATCAAATTTTGCCAGATTTAGCCCGTAACGGTTCAACTGCCTTTGCCACCCGCATCTCACCTTTCAATTCCAGCGAAATCAGAGGTGAACAATATGTGGAGCAACTGAAAGAAGTCATGGCAATCACCGGCGCCAAAAAACTGAATTTAATTGGTCATAGTCATGGTGCGCATAGCGTGCGTTATGCAGCCGGGGTGATACCGCAACATGTAGCCTCCGTGATGACTGTGGGGGGTGCCAACCAAGGCACCATTGTCGCCTCTGATGTCATGCGACTTGCTAATCAAACCGGAACATCTGAACTGCTCAATACCCTGATCAGCAGTTTTGGCAACGTCATCATGTGGGCACAAGGCTTAGACAGTCAAGCTTTCCCACATAATACTCTGGCAGCAGAACACAGCACGTCGATTGAAGGCACAGCCGAATTTAACCAACGCTTTAAACTCGGGCTTTCGCTGAGCCCATGAGGCAAATATACAGACCAAGGCATTGCACTGTATTCAATGACGGGCAATCAACCCGTGACCAATCCCCTAGATGTCAGCGATGCCGCCATGAAAGCCTTGGATCTACTTTCTGCGAGCAAGGCTGGCGCAAATGATGGAATTGTGTCGGTATGTAGTGCCAAATTTGGTAAAACGATTCGTGATGATTACCCGTGGAATCATCTGGATGAAATCAACTTGTTGTTTGGCATTAAAGGTACCTTTGCGCCTGATCCAGTTGCTGCCTATCGTCAGCATGCCAACCGTTTAAAACTGCAAGGTTTATGATTTATTAAAATAGCCAGACATAAAAAAATGCGCCCAAAGGCGCATTTTTTCACTCGTATAAAACTTAAAATTAAGCTTTAGTTTTACGAGCTGGTAATTTTTCACGAATACGTGCAGCTTTACCAGACAATTCACGTAGGTAGTAAAGTTTAGCACGACGAACGTCACCACGACGTTTCACTTCGATACCAGCAACGATTGGAGAGTGAGTTTGGAATACACGCTCAACACCAACACCGCTAGAAATTTTACGTACTGTGAACGCAGAGTTCAAACCACGGTTTTTCTTAGCAATTACAACGCCTTCGAACGCCTGTAAACGCTCACGGTCGCCTTCTTTTACTTTAACTTGAACAATAACTGTATCACCTGGTGCAAAAGCAGGGATGTTTTGTTTCAATTGTGCGTTTTCAATTACTTGAACTAAAGGATGCTTACCGCTCATGGGGTATCTCCAATATGTGCGAGTCAGAAGAGGTCTGATCATCGCTGGGTATAGAGGCTAAAGCGCATACACCCGATTATCTTTCCCTTTATGGTTGACCATCTCAACCATAAAGAGCCTATTAAAGAATACTTAAATCATTTTAAGTACTTGCTTGAAGACAGAAATGATCACTCATCAATATCTTACAAATCTTTTAGCCATTTTTTCTGCTGCTTGCTCAGTTCGACTTTTTCCACCAACTCTGGGCGGCGTTCAAGTGTACGCTGATATCGCTGCAAAAACCGCCATTTTTCAATATTGGCATGATGCCCGGACTTTAACACCTCAGGCACATCCAAACCTTCAAAATGATCTGGCTTGGTATATTGTGGGCAATCTAGCAGACCATCCACAAATGAGTCTTGCACGTGTGATTGTTCATCAGACATGGCACCCGGAAGTCTCCGGATAATACTGTCCAATAAAACCATCGCAGGAAGTTCACCACCTGACAAGACATAATCTCCAATTGACCATTCCTGATCAACATATTGCTGGATCAAACGCTCATCGACACCTTCATAACGTCCGCACAGTACGATAATTCCGTCATATTTGACAAAATCCTGTACCGCAGTTTCGTTTAAGGTCTGTCCTTGCGGTGACATATACACCACAGGAACCTGAACTGCACCCGCTTGCGTTGCAAGCTCTTTGGCATGCTGGATTGCTTTTGCCAGAGGCTCAGCCATCATCACCATACCCGGACCACCACCGAATGGACGTTCATCCACCCGTTTATAGTTGCCCGTCGCATAATCGCGAGGATTGATACAATGAACTTGCATCAATTCACGTTTTGCTGCGCGCCCGCTAATACCATAGGCTGTAATCGCTTCAAACATTTCAGGAAAAAGCGTAATGACTGCAAAAAACATCGCAGACTCCCGTATTTCCGAAAAATTCTTAGTAGTCTACGCCCCAATTGACGTAGATACGACCAGCTTCAAGATCAACGCGTTGCACCACATCTTTATGCCATGGAATCATTCGCTCTTCGCCATCGATACTATCAGCAGTTGCGCGAACCACCATCACATCGTTAGCACCTGTTTCAAACAGCTCAAAAATTTGACCGAGATTGACTTCTTGTTCCTGATCGTCCAGACCTAACACAGTTAGACCTTTTAAATCAGACCAATAGTACTCATCTACACCTGCTTGAGGCAGTTGCGATTTAGAGATCCAGACATTGGAGCCAACCAGTTCGTCTGCACCAGTGCGATCACTCACACCTTTCAGCGAAACAACCAGGCCTTTACCATGTGGTTTCCAACGTTTTACATCGACAATTTGCCAACCTGCTTTGGTCTCAATGTACCAAGGCAGATAGTCAAATATGTTGCTCATAGGTTCTGTATTGGAATAGACCCAGAGCCACCCATTTAATCCATATGCTGAACGCAACTGTCCAATCTGAATACGATCTTCGGGAACATTCTGTGTTGGTGTCATGGGCAAGCTACTACCTAATTTATATAAAAATTATGCAGCAACTGCAGCTTTTTTAGCTTGAGCAGCTAAAGAAGCAACACGATCAGAAGGTTGAGCACCTTGAGAAACCCAGTGAGCAAAACGGTCAGCATCTAAACGAAGTTTTTCTGCTTTACCTTGAGCTGTAGGGTTGAAGAAACCGATACGTTCGATGAAACGACCATCACGTGCATTACGGCTATCAGTCACAATGATTTGATAGAACGGACGTTTTTTAGCACCACCGCGTGCAAGACGAATAACAACCATGATAGAACCTTATAGTTTTTACGGATTATCCCTGTACCGACCACCGGAACACTTCAAACCCCTTTCATAGAGGGCAGTATTTTACGTGAATTTTGCCCTGAATGAAAGATCAAAACGTATTTATCCGCAGGTTTGAATTTATTTATTTGCCGTCCCAGTTGGAAGTTGCGGATGGAACACAAGCCGTACCGCTATTGTTATCAGAACCTTTAGTCCAACAGCGCTGCCCACGATGATTTAATACCAAATGACCATCCGTACTTTGTGATCCTGTTGGTGTTGCAGTTAAAGTCCAACTACCAAGCCCCTGATCTGATAATGCAATCGTATATAAAGCCGTTCCTGATGAAGGTATTTGGTTCGTCACACCAACATCTGCTAACGTAACAAAACTGCCATCTGCTTTTTCAAAGCTAAAACGAGCAATTTTATACTTCTGCAACCTACTCGCAATATCCATCATTGTACTTTGCGCATCTATTCTTTTCGCTCTCCGCACTGAGTCTTGGTATGATGGATAGGCTATTGCGGCCAAAATAGCGATAACTGCCACTACAATCATCAATTCGATGAGCGTAAATCCAGAGAAGTATTTTTTTACCATATCTCACTCCCTGTCGCCTCTGTTCCACAACCTGTGAACGTCACATTGCTGCTGGTTTTATTTTTACAACGAATTCCATTACTACTCATTAAGAATGTAAAGTTTCGACCATCATTGTGCACAGCACGTATTACCCAACTCATTCCACTTGCTGCTGCAACCGTAAGAGCTGGATTTCCCGTAGCACCATCTCTAACCACAAAAGTATAGTTTTGAACAGTATTTGGAGTAAGATTAAAACCTAAATAATTAAAATTACGCGATTTCCAACGTTCAAGCTCACTCGCTAAACGCTGCACTTCCTGCTGTGCTTGTGCTGCGTTAGCTCTACGTGCATATTCCTGATAACTTGGAATAGCGATTGCTGCAATAATTGCAACAATCACCACCACAACCATCAGCTCAATTAAGGTAAAACCTTTTTGGATAGATAATGTGTTGTTCATATACCTCTCCTTTACCTAATTAAACTATTTTTTTCATACCAACGTTGAGGAATTAAACACATTTGAGTCTCTTGACCAACACCTCCAGCACCAGTGGTTGTGACTAGAATTCGTCCGCCCGTATTAGCACAGTAATTTGAACTACTTGCAACTCTAGATTTCTGTGCATCTTCGGTACTGCCACCACCACCGCCTTGGTCATCACAATCCTCACCTACACATACCTTATCATTGCCTGTAGTGATATTTTGAATACCAATTCCAATCGGCTCACCACGACCGCCGCCATCTGCTGGATCTTTAGACTTACACTGACCAAACGGCATACAGAAGGTGGACATAAAGCTTTCACCTTTTACACCAGCACCACAATTACCCGAGATACCAGGCTTACTACTATCAAAAGTAGAAACATAGAGACGGTAATTCATTGCTAAAGGTGTGCCAAAGACTTTTTCACTTTGTAATTTATAATCGTTACAACCCTCTCGAGTCCCATCACTTCCCGCAACGCAGTTATTAAATTGATAATACCAACCATTAGTTGAATAAGGTGCAACTGGTGTGGTGTTACTATAACGATTATCTTCGGTTAACAACGCCAAACTTTTAATGTTTTGGGTGTTTAAATTACTTGCAGTATAGAGATCTTTACGTGCAACATCCTTGTCATAAATATTATAGATCGCATCATTGACTATACCAGTTGTGCCCTCAGTATAACTTTGCAATGGCTGACTACGGTTACCACTACCGACAGAAATCACAGCAAATACATCGCCTTTTTCGTTATAAATCGAGAAGCTTGGCATATCATAAAAACGTGGACTTTTTTCAGCATTGTTTAAATCTAGCAATCGCACAGGTGTTCTTGCAAACCCTCCCAGCTTGGTTGCTTTATTGTTTAAATCAATACGAAATACCTGCCCCCCCAAATCTCCAAAATATAGATGATCAACCAAATCATCACCATCGCGGTCTACGGTGCGAATTTCACCCACCACACTATATTTTAAATCATCATGATGTGTTTTTATTACGCCTGTATCTGTAGTTGCGCTACTGCTTGTACCTGCATTGGCACTTGACCACCATAATAAACTTCCAGCATCACTACCTTCAGCACTAAACATATAAACGCCAGCGCCTTTTTTGTTAGCTTGATTGTAGTTGTGGTTTTCATAACCACGATCATAGCCACCACCAACAAACATCACCAACTTACGTTTACCAGCCCAATTAACATAGCCAATACTTGGTTTAGACCAACTTTCACCCATATAACTCAAAGGTCCTGAAGTTGCAGCATCAGGATTAATGTGAAAATTTAGCTTAGGTGCATCAATATTTTGCAAATCGAGAGAATAATAGCTACGCCCCCCCATACGCAGACCACCAAATGCCAATTGTTTACCTTTTTGATTGGCGCCTTTACCAGAACCTACTGTTAAATTGCCCGAACCATCAATCACATATTCAGTATGCACAGCCCAAGGTGCATCCACACCGTAATAAAGACCACTCACACCAACTGTTGTTGAAGTATAATTCAGAAAAGCTTCTTTTTGATTCTCTACCATTTCATTCGGTACAAATGCAAACTTTTCTTGCCCTGTTTGAGCATCAACCACATGCAATAAGCCCTGTGTTGTACCAAACAGCACATAGTCGTCACGATTAGTAGAACCAATGGTTTTAGTCGCTGCATTGTAGGTCACTTTACCTTTATTGGTCACCAACACAGGTAATGAATGCATTACTGCCCCAACCTGACGCAACTCTGAAGCAGATGTCAACGAACTCACGGAAATTGTAGTAGGATTTGCAGCATCTACATTATATCCCAACAAGCTTATTAAATAACCGCGCTCAGGATCATCCTTATAAGTAGCATCAGTCAAATAATCAAGATTAACTGTGCGCAATGTGTTATTACTGCTTGTAAAACTTGCTGCTGCACCAGTTCCTGTTCCAACACGGTTGGTGAGCAATTTACGCTGTAAAACATTATCGTTTATGCGCAGTTTTAGTTGTGACCAAGCTCCACCTTTGGCAGCAAATTTCCGGCTTCCAAGGGTAGTTTCATCAGCATCTGCAATCGTAGTATCACTACTAATATTATAGGACCAAAAGTCATATACTGCCGATAATAACTTACCATTCTCATCCACAGTAGGTTCAATTAAACGACCACGACTATCATGGACATTTCTATTGTTTCTACCTTGGAGTTTTCCACTAGCACCTACCGTATATTTTTTTAAATTTCCAGCCCATAAACCATAAGTTTTATCTGGAGTTGGTTGAAACTGTTGATAATAAGCATCATCTTGTAAGATTGCAGGATTGAGTGCATCTTTTGGAATGGTAGGTGAACCCGTAGTCACAGATGGTATTTCTGTTGATAATGTACCAATAAAATCATTTACACTATTCACAACATCACGCGAATCGGAACCAGAATACCATCCCCCTTCACCAACAATACCCCAACGCGCCGCTCTTTTAACGTTGGTGTTTATTGTTCCCAAATTTTGAATATTTTGTGCTTGGCTCAAACTTTTATTATAAGAGGGCAAGTTATTATAAGAATTACCAAACCCCACAACCGCGGTTTTATATTTTAACCCTACAGGATTTTTACCTCTATCCAATAAAGCCGCTGTAAATTCGCTAATACAATCCCAACCACTATTACCAGCCTCACAATTAAATAGATGTCCTTTATCACCCAAAGCAAGCGTCATCAAACCTCCAGACTCACTATCTGAACTAGGTTCTCCATCTGTAAGCACATAAATCCCTTGCCCACTACATTGCTGCCCTTCAGGATTATTGATCTGGTTAGAAATAGATGTCGGCATAATATACCGATCATCAACTCCATCACCATTTGTATCGTGTTTGCTTATAGAAACCGAATATGGAAAACCACTCGCAGTATTACTTTCCTGTAAAGCTCCTTGAGAGTAATAACATGTAGATGCCGTAGAACTCACGCTACAGCTTAGCGTATCCATATCAAGTAGATTAGCAGGCTGCTCATTACTCCACGAACTACTCCATGACGAACAGTTCCCTGTTGTTGAGTTCCAAGCGTTACACGTTTTCCAGTCACTTTTACGCGCATAATATTCACGATTAATTGGCTGCTGTATGGTTTGATAAACATTTTCAACATAACAGTCGGCAGTATGACTTCCACTTACCCCTGATGGACAAGCCTGCGAAGCCATCGAGTCATTCCACCCACTTGGCGTGGTTGCGCTCCAAGAGTCATTGCCTGTACCGCTTGTCCCTTCAGGACTCCATTTTGTACATGCTCTTGGATTCCCTGTTGCAGCCCAGTTTGTACATGTTTTCCAACGTCGACCACCCGCAACTCCTCCCGATGTTCTATAAGCATAGCCGATTCGTTTATAAGCAATAGTATTTGTTGTTACCGTACTAGTAGTTTCTTCTCTAAAACATGTGGCAGTATCACCTCCTACTGAACAGTTAAAGGTTGTCATATCATCAGGATTTGGGTTTGTCGGAGAAGAACTATTCCAACTGGTGCTTGAACCTGTAGGACCTTGTCTCCAATCTGTACAACTTACATTGTCACTCGCCCAAGAGCGACAAGTTTTCCATTGCTGTCTTTCTGCAAAAAGCTGTAAAGCACCTGAATATGCAACACCTAAAGTTGTCGTTCCCAGCATATATGCACCTACTTCAGCATATGCACGTGCTGTTGGTGTACCACCAGTAGCCGACAATCCTCCAATAGTTTCAATTAAAATTTGACGTTGTGTTTGACCATCAAGCATTGCATCTAAACGACGCGCTGGAACTTGGACAAACCCTCGACTTCCTGAAAAAGTACTTAATCCAATAACTTTGTCGTTTGTTAATGCTTGGATATTTAATTCTGGATTTCCATATAGCAAATCCATCATGCCGTCTTTCACACGAGTAATTCGATCATAATACTTTACACCATTACTACCTTGACACCATTGCCGCCGATAAGACGGACCGCCACTTACTCTTACTTCGGTTGCATTATTTCGCCCAAGGTCAGATACTCCGCTTGGCATATCACAACCATAGCCAGAAGCATTTGAATAATAACGGTTCATACTCCCCGATAAATCTAGCAAAAACATTAAGGTAATATCACCAGACTTAGCTTCCTGATAAATATCAATATCACTAGCTTGAGTGACACTTGTCGCTATCACACTAGTACAAAATGCTGCAATACTGGTCGCAAGCAATTTATGACGACAGGATTTTTCTACATACTTTAGAATCTGTTTCATCTTCCTTACTCCCAATTATACAAAATCTTGCGCAATCAAATATTCAGTGACTTGCGAGGTAAAGGGTATATTTAACTCTGCCAAGCAGTCTGTAATACTCTGTCGAAATACAGAATTGGTTGCCACAGTAGTTCCAGATGGAATCGTAACCTCGCTCATACGTGAGTTTAAACAGGTATCAATCTGTCCAGCTGTTGCTGTCGTTAAAGTTGGCATAATAGATACAGCAAATACTTTTACAGGTTTGTTTTTCTCAAACTTTACGCCTTTTTCATCGGTACCATATTGCATGCCGTAGAAAGGGTCATTATCGGACTGACTTGAAAACTTCACAGCAACCTGCGTCATCACAGCACGGCGTCCACTGGTAAAAAAGTTACCTGTTGTCGCTGAAACACTGCAATACCCTTCCATGCCCAACGTATTATTGGTTGGCGCAGAATCTCCCACTCCCCATGCCATCAAACTGGCTCGACCAATATCAAAAAAAGCATCTTCTTCCCCTAAAAAGCAAAAGACCAATTCTTTATCTTTATTGATAGCACCATTGATATAGCCAAACATACCACTAGCACTCAAACTTTGAATCAAATTCTCTTCACGCTCAATATTAAAAAACGCAGCGTCTGAGTTTTGTGTCAACAGCTGTTGTGCTTGGCTATTTGTTGCTACATTTAGCGAAACCAAACCTTGTCTTACTGCTAAAGTTCCAATAACAGTGATTGCTAACAACATAATCATGACAACAATTAATGTTGCACCACGTTGTGATGTATAAATTTTCATCATCTTTCTCCAAACGTGTTACGCAATGCGACTGTTTGAGAAATAACTTCTCGTACGTATTTGGGTGCATTCGCCGCAGGAGTCTTTAGCTTGACATGCTGATCTAACACCTGAAAAGTTTGATCATCCGAAACCATTGCATCCCCCCCTACAGCCTGATTAGAACGCACCAAAGCACCAAGTTGTAAAGATAAAATACGCGGACGAGAACCTGCTGCAAGCCCCATATAATCATTGATAGACATATAGCGATAACTATTATTATTTTGAACACCTAGTTGAACCCTAAAATGATCCACGCGCTTCATAATAATTTGTCCTGTACTTTCACCAAAAGTTGCTGTGTTCAACACCTGAGATGGTGCTCCACCCTGGACACGTGTTACACCTGTTTCCGTCAAGGCATAAAAACCCGCTTCACATGCGAGCGCCAATGGTTGATTAGGCTCATTACCTGCATTATTATCAGTTCTTAAGAAATAGCGTTGCACGATCATTTGCCGCCCGAAAGGCATATTTCCACCAGGATTTTCCACTCTAAACCTTAACTCCTGCCCTTCACAATCAAACCCTCCAACCCACTCATCATCATTTGTAGCATCTGTGCCTTTATCATCTAAAACATATTGTGGTGTGAATTGAATCGTAAGCTGATCACTGAGTATATCTGTACCCGTAGGATTACCTTCCGCATCTTCACCAATTTGTTGTACGTTTGACGCCCCTGTCCATGCTGGAGCTGCTCCTGCCGACATCCCCTGACTTCTAGATAATAAATTAACTCCTGCACTATCACCTTCAATCGTTTTATAAAGATTACTTAAAGGAATTGCATCAACTGCTGGTGAGGTCGGTGTTGCTGGAACAGCTGGTATTTGAGTTGCATTTACTGAAGAGGTTAAAACTATTCCGCCATATTTAGTTTCATCATTCACTCGTGCTGTTGTTGTATTCAAATTGGCTAATCGAATATCTTTGGCAATATAATTCAAACCAAAGTTAGCATTATCTTGCAAGTCAGACATACCTGTTTGCAGAACATAACTTTTTTGTCCTGTGAGAAACAACATTGTCGCAGCTGCAGCAATAACTAACCCTAACGCAAGTGCAATCATGAGTTCTAGCAAAGTAAAACCTGAAGCATATCCCCATGACTTATGCTCTAATTTAACCTCAATATTTCCCAGCAAAGCATTCATACAATTACTCGCAGGCGGGTTATTTGATGAATTAAGTATAGTCATTAATACAACTCCATAATCAAACAAGTTGAAACTGGGTTATAAGCTGTACTATTGGTGCAATCTCCATCGCCTGTACCATCTGTCGCAGATGTATCATTCCAAGCTACATAGACACAATTTCGCCCATCATTATTACCTTGACACTCAATGACATTCATTGTCATGCCAACCGATCTTGCGCGTGTTGTTACTTGCGACACATCAAAATCTGCAAGCTCTGCTGGTGAGCAATTAGTCGTAAAACAATTTACTGTTGAAGTTGTCTGATTATCAGGATCGCCCATTTCTTGCATATAAGTTGCTACAACCCCACGATTCACCCTCACTCGCTCCGCTAAATCTCTTGCAATATTAATGGCCTGAACCCGATAGCTACTTTCAGAAGTTGCTTCAACAGCACGGTACTGCAATGCCACAAAGCCTAATACACCGATAGCTAAAACCAACATCGCAACTAATACTTCAACCAAACCCACACCATGTTGATAGTTGTTTATTTTCATTAGCACGTCCCTTCCGTTACTTGTATGGTGCCCATCAAAGAGAGACTGATATTTTTAGATTTATTACCACCACTTTCATTACAAATAATAAATGGCTGCCCACTAATATCGGCTGCAAAGTCCTGAATTCCTCCACTTAATTGAAAAGTAATTGTAGTGGGAGAGCCTGTTTTTAACACCGCTCGGCCTCTAGGTGACCAATTTAATCGGTTTGGTGTATCTGCATCTAAAGAGTTCAACCTAACTGTAACTTCTCTACGCTCTAACACAGCTTTAGAACGTGCACTATTCAATTGACCAATCAGTTCCTGCGTACTTCTATTCAAATTTTGCTTTTCCAATAAATTAGAAAAAGAAGGCGCAGCGATCGTTGCAATAATCCCTAGTACTGCAATCGTCACCATGAGCTCAATTAACGTAAAACCTTTATTTTTTTGCACACTCTTCCCCAGCTCCAAAACTTTCCCCTATTAAAAATAATATCTATAAATTTTACAAAACCTACACAGAGTAGATAAAAGGCATAAAAAAACAGATAACTGTCATTTCACGGTTATCTGTCTATTTTTAAATAAAAAACATAATGTTAAGCAGTTAACAGTCTAGGCTTGGATTACAGGAATACGTAACTCTTTCGGTAGGCTGAATGTAATATTCTCTTCTCGCCCATCCAGCTCATGTGGTGCTTGGGCACCCCAGTCCTGTAATCGCTGAATGACCTGCTTTATCAGAATTTCCGGTGCAGAGGCTCCTGCAGTTACCCCAATCTGGGCATTTTCTGCAAACCACTCCTGTTTGAGTTGATCAGCATTATCCACCAGATAAGCAGCTTTCCCCATACGTTCAGCCAGTTCACGTAGGCGGTTTGAATTAGACGAGTTTGGAGAACCTACTACAAGAACCACATCACAACGTTCAGCCAGATCGCGCACTGCATCCTGACGGTTTTGTGTGGCGTAGCAAATATCATCTTTACGTGGACCCTGAATCAGCGGAAACTTCTGGCGCAGAGCATCAATCACTTTCGCTGTATCGTCAATTGATAAAGTGGTTTGCGTGACAAAAGCCACTTTTTCAGGATTGCGTATCGTTAAAGCGGCGACATCTTCTTCATCTTCAACCAGATAAATCTCACCGCCATTTTTTTTGTCATATTGCCCCATGGTGCCTTCAACTTCGGGATGGCCCTCATGACCAATCAGGATCGCTTCCACACCTTCACGGGCATATTTGGTCACTTCAATGTGCACCTTAGTCACCAAGGGACAAGTCGCATCAAAAACTTTCAAACCACGATGTTCAGCTTCTTGTTGTACCGCTTTAGAAACACCATGTGCGCTAAAAATCACGATATTATCGTCAGGAACTTCGTCGAGCTCATCGACAAAAATCGCACCGCGCTGACGCAAGTCATCGACCACAAATTTGTTATGCACCACTTCATGCCGCACATAAATTGGTGGGTTAAAGCATTCTAGGGCACGGTTCACGATCGCAATGGCACGATCTACACCAGCACAAAAACCACGCGGATTGGCTAAAACAATTTCCATAGAATCCTCAATACTCACACCATTTTTAGCGGTTCAATTGAAATAAATGTAAACAATCGACTGACAACTATTTAGTTTAAAGCCGCTCTACTCTAAAATAGAGAAGATATTTTATCATATCAGGAAAAATATCATGTCGGGTCTATTGTTTGTCGTTTCTGCAGCGTCTGGAACAGGCAAAACATCCCTTGTTAAAGCCCTACTTGAGCGTGTCAACAATCTTCACGTTTCTGTGTCACACACTACACGCGGTCAACGACCTGGCGAACTCGATGGCGTACACTATCATTTCTCCAACAAAGACGATTTTTTAAATCTGGTCAATGAAGGTGGTTTTATCGAATATGCCGAAGTATTTGGTAATTACTACGGTACTGCGCAAGCCACAGTCAAAGAGCAACTGGCCAAAGGTCATGATGTGCTGCTTGAAATTGACTGGCAAGGTGCACAGCAAGTCCGTCGTCTTTTTCCTGAATCCAAACAAATCTTTATTCTGCCGCCGAGCCAGTTTGACCTGCGTGAACGCCTGTCTAACCGTGGTACTGATGCAGTTGATGTGATTGAACATCGTCTCAGCTGTGCAGTGGAAGATATGCAACAATATAGCAACTTTGACTATATTATTATCAACGATGACTTTAATAAAGCGCTGCATGACCTGGAAGCGGTAATTATCGCCAACCGCTTAACCCTGTCGCAACAGGCCAACCGTCATGAAAAACTGATTCAGCAGCTCATCACACCAACTGAACAGTGATTAAAACTTGAGTCTATAGACAAAGCCTTTTATACTGTGCAGTCTGTTAAAATTTATTATTCAAACGAGAATTCTTATGGCACGCGTCACCGTTGAAGATTGTTTAGACCATGTAGACAACCGCTTTGAGCTTGTACTAGTGGCAAGCAAGCGCGCGCGTCAATTGGCACGTCAAGGTATTGAACCAACTGTAGAATGGGACAATGACAAACCGACTGTTGTTGCTTTACGTGAAATCGCTTCAGGTCATGTATCAAAAGACATTTTGAAACAACGTGATCAAGACTATCAAACATCAAGCTTGGATCTTGCACTTTCTGCAAATAATCTAAACTTAGACGGTTTTTCTTTCCAATAAGAGATCGTCACTCAAAAAGCCTAGTTCTAAACTAGGCTTTTTTTGTTATGTGACTTTTATATTTATGCCAGAACGGTTATAACATAAGGGTTAGCTATCAAGTTTGTATTGGTTTTCTGCTCGCTAGCAGCCAAAAACCATCAAACCAGGAAATTCACATTTCTAAAGCGCTTTCACGTTTTATTTGTAAAAAATTCAGTTGAAAAGGTGTTTTATGCCAGGCCCACAGGTCAGTCAAGCCAAGCAGCAGTTAGAGATCATTATCGATGCGTATTTAAGTGAAAGCGATGTCGAACGTGTGCTTGCGGCCTGTGATTATGCAGATATGGCGCATGATGGGATTGTGCGCAAAAGTGGTGAACCTTATATTCTGCATCCGATTGCAGTCAGCTGTATTCTGGCGCATATGCGTCTTGACCCTGAAACGCTGATGGCTGCCTTGCTGCATGATGTGATTGAAGACACCGACTTTAACAAAGATGATATTACTGAGACTTTTGGTTTTACTGTGGCCGAGCTGGTCGATGGCGTGACCAAACTGAGTCATTCTAGCGATAAAGAATATAATAAAGCCGCTTCATTTCGGAAAATTCTGCAAGCGACTCTACAAGATCCACGTGTCATTATTGTGAAACTGGCCGACCGCTATCACAACATGACCACTTTGGATGCACTACGTCCGGACAAACGTGCGCGTATTGCCCGCGAAACCTTTGAAATCTTTGTTCCCATGGCACGTATTGTCGGCATGAATGAAATGGCCGATAACCTGGAACATCTTTGTTATCAGAATCTAGATCTGGACATGTATAACAATGTGCAGACCGCACTACAGGAAACCAAGCCGAAACGCTGTGAATATCAGGCCAAATGGGAAAAGAACCTGACTGAACTGCTGCAACAGCATGCCATTCAAGGCCGGATCAAAAAGAAAAACAACAATATTGAGCTACTGCGCCACTTCGTTAAAAATGACATCGACCTGCAAGAGCTGACGCATAGCCATGCTTTTGAGATTATTTTACAGAGCATCGCGGACTGTGACCGACTGGCAGAAATTCTGACCCAAAGCTTTAAAATCCAGAGTTATGAAGATCATATCCGCCGTCCATTACCGGGTGGCAACCAGTCCTTGATGATTCGCTTAAAAGGCGAAGAGACGACCCTGTCGCTCACCATTCAAACCGAACTGATGCGTAAAGCCGCACGTTTTGGCGTCGTACTCGGTGAAAGTGCTCCGCAGGCCTGCCGCTCTGCGATTCAGGCCTCGATGCAGAACCTGAATGTCCTAGTCGATGGTGAATGTGCCAAAACCACATTCAGTGAATTACTGGACTATTTACATCAGGAAAAAATCTGGGTCTATACCCCGCATGGTCATTTACATGAATTGCCGCAAGGCGCCACGGCGGTTGACTTTGCTTATGCCGCGAGTTTATTCCTAGGCAATCATGCGGTGGGTGCAAAAATTAATAATGAAACCAAGCCCCTTTCAACACCTCTAGTCAGTGGTCAGGTGGTAGAAATCATTACTGATGTCTTGGCCACTCCAAATCCGGATTGGCTCAGTTTTATTAATACCCAGAAAGCTCGTCGTGCTATTCAGAATATTCTGCGCGATCAGGATCCAGATGAGCAACGTTTGGTCGGACAACAGGCTCTCAATCGTGCCTTGAAATTGTTCCATCGTTCTATTCGTGATCTGACGGAAGCAGACTGGAAAAACCTCTTAGAATGGCGCCATGTTTCCAGTAAAGAGCAGCTGTTTGAACAGATTGCAGTCGGTGATTTATTACCGCAACTGGTGGCCAACCATTTATTTGCCCAAGATCAGCATCAGAATATTGCCAGCTCAGACCGTCTGATTCAGGGAACGGAAGGTGTCGATGTCAAATATGCACATTGCTGCAATCCTGTGCTGGGTGATCCAATTCAGGGGCATTTGACCCGTCGCGGTCTGATTGTGCATCGTGCGCGCTGTCATAACCTGCTGCATGAACAGCATCAGCATCCAGAAAATATCATGTTATTGCAGTGGACCTCTGATGATCTGGAAGATATCAGCTTTACTGCCTATCTCAGCATTGACTTGGACATGAATGACGAGCAGATTTCCGACTTGATTTACCAATGCCGTAAAGCGCATTCTGGGGTGGAAATGGTGCGTACTCAGGATGACAAAACCTACGTCAATATCGTGGTGCATAACCGTAAACAGATTGCACAGATTATCCGGGATTTACGCATGTATTTCGGTTTCCCGCGAATTATCCGTCTGGCACAGCCCGTCGTTTTCAGTGAAGCCTCTAAAGCGAGTTAATCATTTAAAACGATAGTGCTTTGATCGGCCGAATTGATCGAATATGATGTATGTCGATGATAAAAGGAGAAATTAATGTCCCGCCAAGTAATCCATACTGAAAATGCCCCTGCTGCGATTGGCACTTATTCGCAAGCCATTTTAGTGGGTGATACCTTATATCTATCAGGTCAAATTGGCCTGGATCCTTATAGTATGGAACTGGTTGAAGGCATTGAAGCTCAAATTCGCCGGGTGTTTGATAACTTAAAAGCAGTCTGTGAAGCCGCTGGTGGCTCTTTGGCAGATATTGCCAAACTGAATATTTTCCTGACCGACTTATCTCACTTTCAACTGGTCAATCAAATTATGGGTGAGTATTTTGCCCAGCCCTATCCAGCACGTGCCGCTTTAGGTGTGGCCAGCCTGCCTAAAGATGCCTTGGTTGAAATGGATGGCATTGTCATAATTAATCAATAAGTTATAAAAATTACTCAATCCCCACCCTGCAATATCTCATTCTAAATCATGAATCGCTTTTGTGTGGAAATCCGAGCAGTACTTGGATTTCCGCTCAGGTGGTGATTTTTTATCTAAATCATCAATCATGATAAAAGCTATTTCAAATGATTTTTATTGACAAACGATAACAATTATCAATAATATTACTTATCTTATTTAATCACTGTGGTTGTGTCCTATGTACGTTTGTCTATGCCGCGGCATTACAGATCAAGACATTAAAGATGCTATTGCAAATGGCGCTGAAAGTTATCGTGATGTCCGCGATATGTTGGACTTGGGAACTTGCTGTGGTCGCTGTGCACCAGAAGCCCGCATGATCATCAGTGATGAGGTTTCACAAATTGCAGCACGGCTAGCAGTTGCAGCATAAATTTAAAAAGATTTCTCCCTATAAGCATAATGAAAAAACAATGATCTTTGGTCATTACTCCTCCCCCGCCTTTGACTCTGGCGGGTTTTTATTGCCATTTATCTGAGTCTGAATGGATTCGATGTCGATTTTCATTTGCTGTTCCTTGACATCCTCACCTCTTTAAATAGAGCTGATTCCTCCTGCGAGACGCTTATGCCCAAGCGCAAGTATGTTCTTAGCACTATTCAAGTCCCGATCCAGAACACTTGAACAGTTTTCACATTCCCATACTCTTATTCGCAAATCTGTTCTACCTTTCGGACTGCTTGCAGTGACCTCACCACAGCACGAACACATTTGGGTTGTGAAACTTTCACTAACTTCTTCAAACCATACTCCTGCGTTCTCGCATTTATACTTGAGCATGGTCTTGAATGCTGAAAATCCGGTATCCAGAACAGACTTCGCCATCTTGGTTTTCACCAGTTTTTTCGCACTCAGATCGCCTACAACAATTAGTGCATTTTTCTTTATAAGCATCGTACTTGCTTTGTGCAAATGGTCTTTACGACAGTTTGCAATCTTGGCGTGTAATGCACGGACCCGTTTTCTATTTTTCGCTCGTTGAGCAATCCCTAATTTCTGTTCATATTGACGGTAGAACTTGGGATTTGAAATTATCGTACCATCCGAACAAGTGGCTATATCCTTTAAGCCCAGATCAATCCCAATCAAATTAGTCGCAGTCGATTTCTCAATTTTAGAGCTATTCACAACTAAGCAGACATACCAGCGGCCACGCGCATCCTCGACAAACGAACCAGTCTTGATACTGTAATTTGACAGTCCATAGCTATCCCATATTTTAAACTGATGCTTGCCATACTGGATATGGCCATCAGCATACTTGATTGCTACTTTCTTAAAGGGTATCCAACCTAGTGATCTTCTGGCTGATTTCTTATGACTGACCCGCCATTTTAGTTTAGTCTTCTTGAATTGCTTTCTGCGTATGACTAATTCTTCGGTAACAGCCTGAATGGTTTGACTATGTAACCCACAAAGCCTAGATGTACCTTTCGTATATTCAGCAATATCGTAAGCACTGAGAAATTCACCTTTTCTTTTAAGGTGTTTAAAGCTTAAATCATTGACATAATTCCAGACGAAATTCACTTCAGATGCTAATTGCTCTAATATCTTGGAATGTTTATCTTTAATACGTAATTTAAGTGTTTTCATACGATTATTTTATCAATGAAAATAACCAATAGAATATCCAAAGTTAAAAATGTTAATTTGAAACGACATTTCATGTCGTATGGCTTAGGTCACTCATTTATATCCCTGCCTTGAAAACGAGGTTTTACGTTTGATTTGATAAATTACTCGCCATTTGCCCCTGACTTGCTTTACTATCAGGATTAGAGCGCTTTCTTAGAAAGATAAAACAGGTCCAAATGGAGTTATGCGATGAAAGGCAATCGTGATGTGATTAATCAGCTCAATCAGGTGTTGTATCACCACTTAACTGCCATTAACCAGTATTTCCTGCATTCGCGCATGTTTAATGACTGGGGCATTGAGAAACTGGGCTCGGCAGAATATAAAGAATCCATTGTTCAGATGAAACATGCCGATAAAATTATTGAACGTATTTTATTTTTGGAAGGTCTGCCGAATTTACAAAATCTGGGCAAACTGTATATTGGTCAGCATACTCAAGAAGTGCTGCATTGTGATGTACGCAAAGTCAAAGAGAATATTGAAGCCATCCAGAAAGCAGTGGCATTGGCTGAAACCCAAATGGATTATGTGACGCGTGATCTGGTTCAGGAAATCCTAGAGAAAGAAGAAAACTATCTGGACTGGACCACAACACAAATTGATTTGATCGAAAGCATTGGCATTGAAAACTATATTCAAAGTCAGCTCTAAACTTAAAATTAAGCCAAGAAAAAGCCAGCATCTGCTGGCTTTTTTTGTATTTAGCGAGACATATCCTGCGTTAATTCCTCATAACTCATTTCAGTTTTCTGAATGGTCTTTAAGCGTTGCAGCTGATGCTTGGCCTCAGCCTCGTAGCCATTAAAAGCTAAGAGTTTGGCATATTTGATCAGGTTATATTTGGTTGGATAGCTCAAGACCATTTGTTCACCTTCCTGAATCTGCTCAACAGACGCTTTGCTATAAGGATTTAAACGAATCCAGCCAATGCGATGATTAAACTCGGTCAGCAGATAGATCGGTTTTTCATTGGTGATTTTTTCCTGCTGCTTTTCATAACGAATACTTTGTCCGAGTTTTGGTACTGCAACGTCATAATCCCGATAAATCACAACCAATAAAAGCAACCCGACAGCGAAAATGAATTTCATGCCGATTGATGGCATAACCACTGTTTTAATTTTTGGATTTTGTGCCAGAACCGTACCCAGAATAAAACCGACTGGCAGCAGGAAATAGGCATAATGCTGTGGAAACTCAAACATGGCATGTGTCACAAAAGCCCCGATCATCAAGATCCCGATGACAGACTCTGGCGTATTCACCCAGCGCTGCAACTGAAAGCCTAAATAACCAAAATATGCCAAGAAAGGCAGACCGATGATCAGTCCATTCCAGAGCAAAAAATCCAAAATAAAATTATGCGCACTACGGATCCACACCGGACCTTGCACCGTATCACTAATCGAGACAAAAGCGACACTGGTCTGATACCAGCCATAGCCAAACCATGGCTGTACCTGAATTGCAGCCAGCATTTGCTGCCAGATCGCGAGACGTGACATATCGCCGGTAGCACGAGATACCACATCCCTGCTTTGTACGACGTCCGTATCCATCGCTTGTGCAGCAAGCTGACTGAGTAATGGAAAAGCCACAATACATGCAATAAAGAAGAGGAACCAAGCAGTGCTGTAAGCCCATTTCAGGCGAATAATACCTTTATATTGGTAGAACGCTAAATACAGCATGATGGCGATTGCAGCAACCCAAGCAGTACGTGACTGACTTAAAGCCACTCCCATAACAATCACAGCAGCGCAGGCAAATAACCATTTGGCCTGGATTTTTTTCTTTTCATAAAAGTAAAGGCAGCTCATCAATGCCATGACCAAAAAAGTTGCCATATTATTGGGTTGAGCAAAGTTGGCATAAGGCCGCTGATTGCCACTGATATTGACCATACCTGGTAAATTTGCATCCAGATTTGTCCACTGACACAGTGCAATGAGGCCTGTAATCGTTCCCGAAGCTAAAAATACATAACTCAAGTTGGTAAAGGTTTCTTCCCGATTATAATTTCCT
The DNA here is from genome assembly GCA_000761495.1 of Acinetobacter idrijaensis. Lineage (GTDB taxonomy): Bacteria > Pseudomonadota > Gammaproteobacteria > Pseudomonadales > Moraxellaceae > Acinetobacter > Acinetobacter idrijaensis. Next base: position 271,083 of record JQCU01000127.1, on the reverse strand, counting down.
GTTGACAGGTGATAAGCCAGCACACTTGCTAGCCAAAAGCTAAAGACAAAAATACAGCCCATCATGGCGATGCTAAAGAAAAACACCTGCCCTGCCAGAAAATGTACAAGAGGAACACAGGCGAGTAGCGATAATGGCAAACCAACTACTGGTATTCTTAATTTTTCTTTTAGGCAAATTGCAGCGAGCATAAATAATGCAAAGAAGGCATACAGCTCACCGGTATAGGTCACCCACGGCCGATAATGAATGGGCATGAGCCACGCGAAGGAGATCAGGATTGCTGCGATGAGGGCTAGCGTGAATTTCATGTATTGTCAGGTCACAGGAATATATCTCAATTATACAAAATTCCCTGCTATCGTTCTTACATCAAATATCCAATTTCTTAAAAAGAAAGAATGGCAAATGGCGAATAATCAACATAATCAATCGCCAAAGACCCGGTGTATAAATACTACGCTGCCCTTTCTCAATGCCTTGAACAATTTGCTGTGCAACATCTTCAACTTTTGCTAATTTCTTCCCTGCTGCTGTTAAATGTTGTGTCATCGCAGATTGAGTCGGACCCGGTTTAATTAAAGAGATAGAGACTGGTGATTGTTCTAATGCTGCACGATGCTGGAGCCCTTCAATATAAGTCGCAACAAAAGCCTTACTTGCACCATATAAATAATTTGCCTTGCGCCCACGATCGCCTGCCACCGAACCAATTACCCCTATTTTTCCACTGTTCTGAAGACATAAATGCTGATACATCCGATCGACAGCAACAGCCACACTGGTTGCATTCAGATGAATCAATGCTTCAATTTCAGCTTGATCTAAATTTGATTCTTGTTGATGCATCATGCCTTGTACCAGCAACACTTGATCAATTTTTTGTTCTTTAAAACATTGATCTATACAAAGCGTCACATCCGTCATAGATTGAAAATTGATGATCAAGCTTTGAATTTCAATGTCAGGGTAACGAACCTGAAAGTCATCGCTGAAGCTTTTGAGCTTCTGAGAATTTCGTGCCACACAAATAAATTTCTGCACTTGTGTTTGCTTTGCCCAAACATGCATACATGCTTGTGCGATAGATGAGGTTGCCCCAAAAATTAAAATAGTCTGCATACATTAATATCCAAATAATCGTTTTGACATATCTGATGAAATTTCAGGATCTCGATATTGTTCAAATGTTTTTGCTTCAGGATAGGTTTCAAAAAACATTTCTTGGCTCATCCGTGCATCTTTCGCTAAATACAAACGTCCCTTCGCCTGTATAACAACAGCATCTAATTTTTCAAAAAGTTGTAATGTTTTTTCACCTAAATTTGGAAAATCTAAAGCCAGCGTTAAGCCTTGCATCGGAAAACTCAACATCCCTTCACTATTTATTTTGCCAAAATTTTTCAACACCACCAAAAACGAGCCTTGCTGTGCTTGATGAATAATTTCCAATAAATCTTCAATAGCCGCCTGAGCCTGTTCATGTGGAATCACACATTGATACTGGTAAAAACCCTTTTGACCATATAAAACATTCCAATTGGTGATGGCATCTAAAGGATATTGAAATTGGTATAAATGCTGCTGCACACGTCTAGGTGTTTTATTTCGATGATAATACAAATAATTAAAGGCTTTTAAGCTCAATAAGTTGATACATGAAATCGGTGGAGTAAAGGGCAAGCTCTTGGTGGCTTTAACTGGAATAAGCTTATCGTGACCTACTCGATGAAGCTGATGATTGGCACGCATAAAAATGCCTCTGACATTTTTACCACTTAAGCAATCAATCCATGACACCGTGTATTCCCAAGCTTCAGACGCCTGTGCCACAGCCAAAAACTCAGAAATCCCCCTGAAATTTAAATATTCAACGTCAAGCTGCTCAGAATGAATAGAGAGCAATTGAATTTTAACGCTGAGAATCACCCCTGTTAAACCAATACCACCCAATGTTGCATAAAATAATTCAGCATTCTGCTTACGAGAACAAACAAGGATACTTAAATCGGAACGCAATAATTCAATTTCTAAAATATGATGCCCAAAATTTCCCCGAATATGATGATTTTTACCATGAATATCATTGGCAATCGCCCCACCGACGCTAATCAGCTGAGTTCCAGGTGTCACCGCCAACATCCATCCTTGAGGAATAAAGGTATCTTGGATATCTTTTAACAATACTCCCGACTCACACACCAAAATGCCTGTCTCTGGATCGAACGATTTAAAATAGCGATATGATTGGGTCAAAATGGTATTTGCATGAGAAAGTAGACCGACATCTCCATAGCTCCGCCCCTGTCCCCGAATAAGCAACGGTTTCACTTGATCAAATATCATGGAACACCGATCTCGCTCTAAAAAAGAAATCGTTGTATCACTTGAATATAATCGTCCCCAACTGGATACATGCATGAATTAACCCTGTGTTGCTGTAAACACAAATTTTTTATCTAAATAATATTTGCTCACATAACCGATCATGAGACCAAGTATGCCCCCAATATAGCGCATTTCCTTGGTTTCAAATAAATAATGGAATCCAAACTCAAACCCCCAAAAAATCACAGTTGTAAAGATGCCCATCACTGCATACAAAATAAAGGTTTGACGGTTATGTTTGGCATTGGCCGTTTTGTATTTAAAAATATATTTTTTATCCAAAACATACTTCACCACCAACCCAACCAAAGTCCCGATAAAGATTGAAATAAAAAGAGAAAAAGAGCTCGGCAATAATTGAATAGAAATTTCTTGTGCTAAGATATTACAAAATGTCGCAGCTACAGCAAAGAGTGTATAAAGTAGCGCTACGTTAAATAACGGATTCATTGAAATTTAATAATGTTGTTAATCGAATGAATAATAAAGCAGTGCGTATTTCATTTCTAGGGGAAATCTTAGGTCTAATCAAACTGATCAGACCTAAGCAATGGGTCAAAAATGGCTTTGTTTTTGCACCATTGATCTTCGCTGGGGAGTTTCTAAACTTAGATTCTATTTATGCAGCAATGATTGCAGCTGTACTTTTTTGTCTCGCAGCATCCGCTGTTTATATCGTCAATGACTTGCATGATATTGAAAAAGATCGTGCGCATCCTGAAAAGTGTAAGAAAAGACCTTTAGCATCAGGTGAAGTTCAACCGAAAAGTGCATTTATTTTACTTGGCATAATTTATATCAGTTTAGCGTTCGCTTGGCTGCTTATGCCTTCCGTGATTTACGTGATCTGCGCCTATTTAGCTCTCAATTGGGCTTATACCCTAAAACTCAAAAATGAACCAGTCATTGAAATTTTTATTGTCGCCTTCGGATTTGTCCTGCGTGTATATGCAGGTGCATTGGCACTCGCGGTACCTGTTTCACATTGGATGTTTATTACAACATTAAGCGTCTCAATATATTTGGCTTCGATTAAAAGACGTCAGGAACTGATTCAAAGTGGCACACAAGGACGTGGTGTTCTAGCTTTTTATTCCGTTGCTCTCATTGATCGTTTTGCCGAAATGTCAGCAGTGATTACTGTTGTATTTTACAGCCTATACGTCATGGACAAACAACCCAATCTGATTTTGACCATACCTTTCGTCATCTTTGGTTTATTTCGCTACTGGTATATTGTGGAAACATTAAAAGGGGGTGAATCTCCAACAGATGTCATCATTCAAGATAAACAAATTTTGATCACGACCTTCTTATGGCTCGCCTTCTGTATTTGGACGCTATTACCCCAATAAATCAATAGGAAAATATATGGACTATAGCTACCTAATTACCCCTTTTTTAGCATGGCTATGCTGCGGTATTGTTAAGTTTTTAGTCAATTGTATTCGTGAAAAAAGATTAGCCTTTGATTTAATTGGTTATGGTGGAATGCCAAGTAACCACAGTGCAATTGTCAGTAGTATGGTCGCCCTGATTGCGTTAAAAGAAGGGATTCATACACCTGCTTTTGGTGTTGCGCTGACTCTCGCCTTTATTGTGATGCTCGATGCAAATGGACTCAGAAAAAAAATGGAACAACATGCAATCGAAATCAATAAAATAAATGAATATAAGACTCCAATACTTAGAGAACGTATTGGTCATAGTAAACTTGAAATAATGCTTGGCATAACATTAGGTATAGTCATTGGATTTATATCCCACTCTTTAATGGATTCTGTATGAAAAATCACAATTCTTCTTTTTTGAAGCTCGCCATCTTATTTTGCATATTCTATATATCCTTATTTTTTTATTTTGTCAACGGCATGAATCGACTCAATTTCTTTTATGACTTTTTATTTACCCTACCTTTAATTTTCATAATTAGCAGAATAAAAAGCAACATCCTTAAAAATATACTATTTTTATCAATCATATTTATATTTTTCTTTTATACTAATTTTTATAAAATCACAGGGTCATTTATAAACAAGGAATATATTCTACACTATCTAAAAGAGTGGAAAAATATTTACAGCATAATACTACACAATACAAAAACAAACTTCATATTAATATTTTTATTTATTACAATTTAAAGCTATTTTATCATCAAGACTAAAAACAAGCATACCAATACAGTATTAATTTTCATTTTATTAACACTTACAATAATAACACCACATCAAACCACACCATCTGTACTAAAAAATATTCTCCTCAGCGATAATAAGCATTCAATTCCGATGCAAACCTCTTATCCGTACACAGAAATTCAATTATCTGAATTGAAAGAAAAAAATAACGACAATGTGTTAATTATTGTTATTGAATCCATGAGATATTCTACATTTCATGAGAACATAGATAAACTAAAAAACATTAAATCCATTTTAAACAAAAGCACATATTTTGAAAAAAGCTACACAACAACCTCACATACATCTAAAGCATTAGTAGGAATTATTTGTGGAATACACCCCGATCCAAATTTAGAGATATTAGAAATACAACATCTGGCAAAAGATTGCTTACCCAATATCTATCAAAAAAATAATTTTGAAACTTATTTTTTCCAATCAGCTACAAAAAAATTTGAGCATAGAGAAAAATTAGTGCAAAAAATGGGGTTTAAAAACTTTATTTCCAAAGAAGATTTAAATCAAAATTTTGAGAATTCAGGCTATTTTGGTATAGATGAAATGGCACTTATAGAGCCAATAAATCAAGTCTTTGCTAAAGAAAATCCATTTTTTATTACCATATTAACCTCTATGACACACCACCCATACCAAGAGGTAGGTAAGATTGCACCTAGTAAAATTGAGCAATTAAAAGAAGGTTATATTAACAATCTAATTCATACAGATAAAATGATTGGAGAATTAATTAGCACACTTAAAAAATTAGGAAAATATGATAATACAACAATTATTATTACTGGCGATCATGGTGAAGGGTTTGGAGAACATTTAGGACTTTATCAACATGATTTCATACCCTTTGAAACAGTTACTCATATTCCACTCATCGTAAAAAGACAGGGAGAAACTCATGCTTTTTCTAAAAAGCTAACGCAGCATATTGATATCTATCCAACGCTTTTAGATACAAATTTCACCTTAAGAAAAGAGTACAAAAGACCAGGAATTAATTTATTCTCAGAAGTAGAGCACCCATACGTTGTAACATCATGCTGGTCGGCAATTTGTGGTAGCATTATTGATAAAGATGGTAATAAATACTATAAATTCAATAAAGAACAATATGGCATTACCAATATTAACATAGACCCCAATGAACAAAATATTCAGATATTATTAAACAAAGAGCTAGAAAATATTTTTTCTACTTATGAATATCAAGATAAAGAGTTATACAATAACTTTAAATAATTCCTGATTTTGGTCTGAATTTCATATCTAACCCGAATCATGGATAAGAAATTCAGTTGAAAAAAAGATGACTGAGTTGATAAGTGAGTTATGACACAAACCAATCAACCAGCCATCTTATGTTCGAGTTTACAACTTTATTTTGCACCATTGATGATTTTTTTCAAAAAATGAAGCCATCTATTGGCAATATCTAAAACAAGAAAATCCCAAAGTTAGACAGAGGTCAGGTGCTTTATACCTATCCGAAGTCATATTTATCGCGGTCTGCTATAAAAACTCTCAACTTCATCATTTCAAAGCCTTTTATGGCATGATACAGCGCTTTTATGCCAAGCTTTTTAAAGGCTTACCATCCTATCAGCGGATCGTTTATTTGATCAACCAACATCAACTGGCACTTCAGGCATTGCATATTTCTTTAACTTCCAAGACTCACATAGAATGTGCTTGGGTTGATTCTACAACTTTACCCGTATGTAAAAATCAGCTTATTCAACGTCATAAATCTTTAAAATAAATTGCCACACGAGGTAAAAGTTCAATGGGTTGGTTCTATGGATGCAAATTACATGTATTAGTCAATGCTCATGGTCAATTTATTCAGACGCAACTGTCGAATGGCCATACTTCAGATATCAAGATTCTGTCAAAGTTAGCGCAAGGCTATAAGGGTAAGATCTTTGGAGATCGTGGCTACATCAGTTAGATTTTAAAAGATAAATTAGCAAAACAAGATATTGAATTAATTACATATCATCGCAAGAATATGCGACCAGTAGAACTCTTATCAGAGGATGAGTTTATGCTGAGACAGCGTAATAAAATCGAGACGATCTTTAGCCTTTTGAAGCAAAAATATAACTTGGTCAGCAGTCGCCATCGTTCCATTTCAGGTTATTTCGCTGGGATTTATGCATCATTATGTGCTTATCAAATCTGCTATCAGAACAAGTCTCAATTTAAAACGATGTGAAACTAGGCTTATCCATGATTCGGGTTAAATATTATCTTACTACTCTCTGTAATTAATTCATTTTTAATCAAGTCTTTTAGAATACCCATAAATTTAGGAATACTAATAGGTAGTATTTCTTCTTCATTAAAACAGGGTACGACTATGGTTAAACTAACTAATTGTTTACACATTTATTTCTCTTACTAATCTCTACAGGCATTCGGTCGGTATTTTGTATTTAAAGTACCTGGCGTACATGTCCATGTAGCTGCCCCATCCGCAGTTTCAAAAAAAATAGTCTGACCACTCGCCTTACCAGATGTCATGGTCATCGTGATATAACCACTTGGATATGTACCCGAAATGGTGCTGGTCATCTGTGAATACTTACCAAGCAAATTTACTGCAATTTCATTGGTTTGAGGAGCTTGGTCACTATTCACCAAAGTCGTTGGCCATGCCGCATGACTCCAGCCATAATCACCAAGTGCAGTCTTCATACCAGACCCAAGAACAATTGCTTCAGATACTTGCGCACGTGTAATATAGTTTTGATACGCTGGTACAGCGATCGCTGCCAATATGCCAATAATTGCAACAACAATCATTAATTCAATTAGTGTAAAACCATTTTGAATGCTTTTCATTTGAACGTCCAAATCTTTCTCATTAATGTAGCGCATTCAAAACACATGCCAACTATTTTTAACATAAAAAACAATAATTTAACTAAATCAAAAAATTTTTATGAGTAAAGTTTTACTCCCAAGGTCTTAAATTGACAATTTTTGTAGGTAGGCCTTTAACATCAATTAATACCACCATATCGACTTCTGGTGCTTTTAACGGTAACCATCCATTAAACTGTTTGAAATCATTCAAATCTTGGTCATTTAGCGAGTTATATTGAGCAAGCTTGCTCAAAGGTTGCATTTTATCCAAAATAGAATTTGTTTTTACATCAATGCTTTTATAAGAATCTGGTCGTGTTGTTAAACTTATCCCATTAAATATTTCATCTTCTTGTTGCTGCTTTTTGACAAGCGGATCATCAGAATAAACAGCCGCGACCCACATCGGTTTGTCTAGAAAACCAATTTTAAATTGCTCTGGAATAGCAACCTGAGCATCTAAATCACTTTTCGATACAATTTCAAAGTCATCAATCACAAATACAAGCCAAGCAGGTCGCCCTTTTTCTAAGGTATATAAACCAAATAAAAAAGCTGAGATCTGAATGATTAAAATAATAATCATATCGAATATAAATTTTGCTCTATGCTTCTTATATACCAAAGCAGTTAGCATTGGGCCCAGTATAAGATCAATGACAAGAAGCATCCCATATACACCCAGGACACCCGTAGCGTACTTTAATGCCCCTGGATACCAAACATAGAGAATCAAAAATAACGATAAAATTAATAATAGAACTGAAAAACTCAGATGATATAAAAAAGCTTTAAATCGCTCATTGAGCGTAACGATTTGATCACTCATTTCTAAATTTCATCCACTTGTTACTTAAACGGATTATTTTTAAGAATAGCCGAACATTGTGTGTTTTCAGCTTCATACTTATCGCAATAGGTCCCAATTAAAGCTGAAACAATTTTGTAGTTTTCAACCCCAATTTTTAGATCCCTCTGCTTCTGATGATTATAAATACGCACAGCCTCTTTTTCATCATGAGACAGATACAATGCTATAGCTGAATAATAATTCACATTCGATTTTTGATCTGGCATCATATACCAATCTGCATTTTTTAAATTTTTCAGCGCAGATTCCAAGTCATTTCGCATCAGAATTAAACCAATTGCATACGAAGAATAGGTATCCCCAATCTGCGCAGAGGTTAAATTAAAACTATTGACCTGTCTTTTAGCGTCAGGTGTATCGCGTTCATGAAACTTAGGTAATACACTAATCACCCCTTCATAATAATTTAGACTATCTTCATCACCTTTATTGAGCAATGCATTTGCATATACCGCTTGGTCGGCAACTTCAAGCTGTCCATTTTCTTTTACGTATTTATCAGCCAACTCAATAACTTGATCAAATTTTTGGTATAACGTTGCTGAATAAAGATAATTATATCGTGCTAAGGCAGAATTTGGATGATTCTTATATGCCCAACTCCATAAGGTATATTCATTCATCCAAAATGGAATGACACTTTTTACCGTTAATGCGGACAATAAGATCCATGCAGCCACTACACTCGTATAAATTATTTTTTTAACATGAGATTTGATCGAAAGTCTGTCAAAAAATTGATCATAAGGTAAAAAAACAACGGCCAAACTGATAAAAACCAAAGGTAATGTTAGAAAACGGCTATGCCCTAAATTTGAGGAGAGCCCCAAAGGAATAATATATAGAACCAGGAAAAGACTAACAAAACCAGATAAAAATAAAGCTGCAAATAGATTTCTTTTTAATAAGGAATAACCAATCAAAAATACAACAAAAATCCCTGAAAGATATGCTGTAATTAGGGCAGCAGATGTCGTATTAATTTCATTAAGTGGTGAAATCAAATCAACATTAGAAAATGGTAAGAATATTTGAACTAAATAATATTTAATCGCATGTAATGGTAAAATTTGCAGATAGACTAAATCGTAGTAATAACCTTTGTCTGGTACTACATGGTAAATTTGGCTGATTGCAGAAATTCTTAGTAAGAAATAAATCAGCGTGGTTATACCAATAAAAATAATTAAGTTTTTTTGATATTTAAATGCGCTTTTAATCAAATCCCAATAGCTTTTATTTCGTTCTAAACAGAAATAAAAGACCAATAAGATTAAAGGAAGCATTAAGCCCAACTCTTTACTGAATAGTGCCAACAAATAAAAAATAGACACACAAATCACCGTACCAAGTGACATTGCTCGATCTGATACCGTGAATTTTTTGAGAAATATGATTAATGCACAAAGAACAAAAAAGGTACAAAATTGATCAAATCGTCCAGAAACCCAAGCGGTTGACTCAATTAAAGAAGGATGAGAAATATAAATAAAAGATGCTAGAAGAGATAGGAATACTGCATTATTTTTGATATTGAATCGTTGACTTAATACTAACCCCAACGCAAAAACTAAACTTGCATTGATTGCAAAAATGATGAGTCCTATTAGATGTGAAACAACTGGATTTTGACCAAAAAAGTTAAATTCCCAATACCATGTTAAAAAAATCAATGGTCGAAAATAACTTGTTCCAGGCAGTACTGGCGATGAGATCAACTCCCAAGACAGTTGTCCTTCTCTCAAACCTGTTTTCGTGACAAAAAGTAAAGTGTCATCCCACACATATTGGGCATTCAAGATAGGATGATACAAAATTCCAATCAATCCCCAAATACACACCAAAGCTAGAAAAATTTTATATTTATATGATTTATTTAACAAAGTCCTTTATCTCCTCATAAAAAAACAAGACCTTATAAGGTCTTGTTTTACAGCATAATATAAATTATGGCTTACAAGCATTTGGACGATACTTCTGCTCAATTGTACCAGTTGTACAATCCCAATTAGAACCACCATTTGTTGTTGTATACAATAAAGTATTTTTATTAGCTGATGATGCTTTACCCGTTGTCATGGTTACAGTAACTGTACCAGTAGGGTATGTACCACCGATCGTTGTTGTCACAGTTGAGTATTTACCAATAATTGTAGCATTTAATTGGTTTGATGCAGCAGTCGCATCAGGTGAAATTAAAGCTGTAGGCCATGCGTTTTTGTCTGCACCATACTCAGAAAGTGGAGCTTTTAAACCACCACCTAAAGTCACAGCTTCAGAAACTTGTGAACGCGTAATATAGTCTTGGTAAGCAGGAATTGCGATTGCAGCCAAAATACCAATGATCGCTACAACGATCATTAATTCAATAAGAGTGAAACCCTTTTGCATCATATTCATAACATTCTCCACAAATGTTTTTGTTTATTTATAAGCCTAAAGAAAAAGCTCATTTAGCTTAATTTTATATTTAGCACTAAGTGTGCCAAGTTTTATTATAATAATTTTAGAATAAAAAACAGTACTTTAAAAAAATATTTTTATTTTTGTAATTATTGTGTTTTCTTTTGTGCAACTAACTGACAAAAAATGTCAGTTAGTTACATAAAATCACCCAAGAATGATTGGTTTATTCCCTAATTCATTCTTTAAATCATCTATTTTACGATCGTAATACTCATCTAGAATCTGTCCAATCTGTTTCACACCTTCAATCACACCTTCTTTAAACTTCTGCTGAGCCAGATTTTGAATAATGCTTTTACAGATTTCATCCCAGACTTGCTGGGTCGTTGCATTTTTAATTCCCCGGTCAATCACAATTTCAACCTTGTGCTCGCACAGATTCAAATACAGTAGTACTCCACTATTATATTCGGTATCCCAAACACCAATTTCAGCAAATAACTGGCGAGCACGACATAAGGTATCTTGATAATAGGCAGATCGTGAAGGTAGACAACCTTCAATCACTACCTGAATTTCTCCGACATGACCATGCTCTGATTCTTCAACAGCTAGTGCAATCGCATGTTGATCCTGCTTAGAAAAAAAACGCTTGGTTGCCGGCATATAAAAGAAATGCTTTAGCCAGCGTTTAAAACTCGGCTGTGCATGTTCTTCTAGCTTCGGCCGCGTGACAATTTCTGTCGTATCTGTCGTTGTTACCATGAGCCTGATGCTCCTCCCCCACCAAATCCACCACCGCCACCGCCGAAGCCGCCGCCCCCAAAACCACCACGACCACTACCGCCGCGGCCACCACCTGCCATAAAGGCATGTAAAATCAGCTGCGCAAGCGAGGTGACCAGTAAGAAGAATACCCCGGCACCAATCATTAAGCTGGCGATTAAACCCAGGCCATTGACCAAGCCAGCAACCGTACCAGCAACTGCAGCAGTGGCTGCACTCAACTTTTTGCCAAAAATCATCGAAGCAATCACACCAGCCACAATAATAAACAGCACACTACTAAAGGTCGCCTTACTGGCTTTTTGTGCCTGATAGGCCTGTTCCTGACGTTCTTTTAATTCATCGGCTGCCTGTGCGGCAATTTCTGGATCGAGATTTAAAATTCGTTCTATTTCAGCCAGTCCTGAATCAATTCCCTGAGCATACTGCCCTTGCTTAAAATACGGCGTGATCTTGTCATTGATAATCCGCCCTGCCACGATATCGGGCAGTACCCCTTCCAGACCATAACCGGTCAGGATCTGAATGCGGCGATCATTAATGGCAATGGTCATCAATAAACCATTATCGCGTTTGGCTGAACCGAGCTGCCAGGCATCAGCGACGCGCATGGAATAATCAAAAATATCTTCCTGCCCCGTGGTCGGAACAATCACGACACCAATCTGGCCTTTACCGGCATTATGCAAGTTTAAAATGCGTTGACTAATCGCCTGCTTCTCAGCTGAACTAAGTAAATTCGCCTGATCAATCACCGGTTCATTCAGACTGGGTAAATCACGCTGAAACTGCCCTTCCGCCATGTCATTGGCAATTTGTGGCTGCTGGGCTGGTGTTACGTCAGTATCCGTTTGGGCTGTTTGAGAATTAGTCACAGCTTGCTTTTGTAATATTTCGCGCGCCACAATGACTTCTTCAGTATCCGTAGCTGTGGCTGTTTCTGCTGAAGCAGGTGTTGTTAGCCCCATACCCAATATGAGGAGCAACCCAGCACAGTATTTCAGCAGTATTTCAGGCATCTGATCTCTCACTTATCTACAGATATTACTTATTCAAAAGACACCGTTGGAGCTTTCTGAGCACTTTGCTCGGCACTGAAGTTTGGTTTGGTATCCATACCAATTACTTTTGCCGTCATGACCTGCGGGAACTGACGTGCGTAGCTATTAAAGTCCTGAACTGTGGTGATATAACGATTACGTGCCACAGCAATCCTATTTTCTGTACCTTCCAGCTGCACCTGTAAATCACGGAACTGCTGATTGGCTTTCAGGTCTGGATAGTTTTCAGTGACCGCCAATAAACGTGACAAAGCACTGGTCATTTGCGACTGTGCTTCCTGATAACGCTGGAATAATTCAGGATTTTCCAGTACTTCCTGATCGACTTTGAGGCCTGCTACATTGGCACGTGCCTGAGTGACTTCTGTGAGCACCTGCTCTTCGTGCGCGGCATAACCTTTTACGACATTCACCAGATTTGGCACCAAATCGGCACGACGCTGATACTGGTTCTGAACTTCAGACCAGGCTGCCGTTACTGCTTCATCTTTGACTTGCAAGGTGTTATAGCCACAGCCACTCAGTGTTAAGGTACTGACCAGCATTAAGGCGATAAGAGATTGTTTTAATACACGCATGATGTCTTGTCCTCAATTCTTTATTAATATTTATATAATTAATTTGATTTTAAACAGTATTTTCTAAAGTTTTGTTACTTTTTATAATCTTTTTTAATGACCTCTCTTTAAGTTAGACAATATCCAAAAATAAAAAACCCGCCGTAGCGGGTTGTTTGAATGACTTCAGTGAATTTTCAACTGTTAAACATCCAGATAATCCAGGATTCCTTCAGCTGCCTGACGACCTTCCCAGATTGCGGTTACCACCAGATCAGAACCACGAACCATATCACCACCAGCGAAGATTTTTGGATTTGAGGTCTGGAATTTATATTGCTGCTGTTCAGCGGCAACGACACGACCTGAACCATCCAGATTGATTTCTACATCAGTGAACCAGTCGGCTGGGCTGGTACGGAAACCGAAAGCAAGCAGGACTGCATCCGCCGGAAGAATTTCTTCTGAACCCGGAATCGGCTCTGGACTACGGCGACCACGACTGTCCGGCTCACCCAGCTGAGTAGTAATAAATTTCACACCGGTCACTTTACCATTTTCACCAACAACTTCGATCGGCTGACGGTTAAACTGGAAATTCACTCCTTCTTCACGTGCATTTTGTACTTCACGGCGTGAACCCGGCATGTTTTCCTCATCACGACGGTAAGCACAAACTACCGACTCAGCACCTTGACGGATCGAAGTACGGTTACAGTCCATAGCCGTATCACCACCGCCTAAAACGATGACTTTTTTGCCTTCAACACTGATGTATTCCGATGGATCTTTTTCCCAGCCTTGGCAACGGTTGACATTTGCAATCAGGAAATCCAGTGCATCATACACACCATCAAGGTCTTCACCGGCAAAACCACCTTTCATATAAGTATAGGTGCCCATACCCATGAATACCGCATCGTAATCAGAAAGTAGCTGATCAATGGTGATATCTGTACCAATCTCAGTATTCAGGCGGAATTCCACCCCCATACCCGTGAAGATTTCACGGCGGCGTTTCATCACATCTTTTTCCATTTTGAATTCTGGAATACCGAAGGTGAGCAGACCACCGATTTCTGGACGTTTATCAAAGACTACAGGTTTTACCCCATTACGCACCAGAATATCCGCACAGCCAAGTCCTGCAGGACCTGCCCCGATAATCGCGACTTTTTTATTGGTCCATTGCACATTAGACATGTCTGGACGCCAGCCCAAAGCAAAGGCCGTGTCGTTGATATATTTTTCTGCATTCCCGATCGTCACCGCGCCGAAACCGTCGTTGAGAGTACACGCCCCTTCACACAGACGGTCTTGCGGACAGACACGACCACAAACTTCCGGCAAAGTATTGGTCTGATGACACAATTCAGCCGCCTGGAACAAACGGCCTTCAGACACCAGTTTTAACCAGTTTGGAATGTAGTTATGTACCGGACATTTCCACTCACAATACGGGTTACCACAGCCGAGGCAGCGATGTGTCTGATTGGCTGCAATTTCCGCGGTATAAGGCTTATAAATTTCCACAAATTCTGCTTTGCGGACATCAATCTCTTTTTTCTCTGGATCTTGGCGTGCGACATCCAGGAATTGAAAGTCATTATTCAGGCGTTCTGCCATGTCTCTCTCCGTGGGGAGATGTAAGGGGTTCACAGTTGCCTTACATCTGCCTATGTTTCTGCAGTAGTGGAATTATTGTGGATCAGCTTGAGTTGTTTTTAACAGCGTTTGCAAGTTGGCTGCTTTTGGTTTTACCAACCAGAACTTGCGGCTGTAGAAGTCAAACTCATGGCGGATCTTGTACGCCCAAGCACTACCCGTTTCTTTAATATGTTCATCCAGGATACGACCCAGGAAGGCTTTATGCTCTTCCATCGCTTCGGTGGAAATACGGTTCAGTTCAATCAGTTCGTGGTTATAATGATCAACGAAGTCATTATCCAGATCAAGCACATAAGCAAAACCACCAGTCATACCTGCACCGAAGTTATGCCCAACTTTACCCAGTACCGTCACAATACCGCCCGTCATATATTCACAGCAGTGATCACCTGCACCTTCAATTACGGCAAATGCACCCGAGTTACGCACCGCGAAACGCTCGCCCGCTGTACCCGCTGCGTATAACTTACCGCCAGTCGCACCGTACAAACAGGTATTCCCAATAATCGCGGTATTTTGGGTCTGGAATGGCGAACCTTTTGGTGGAAAGATCGAGATGCGACCACCGGCCATACCTTTACCGACATAGTCATTGGCATCACCTTCCAGACTGATATGTAAGCCACCAGCATTCCATACACCCAGCGACTGACCCGCAGTACCATTTAGATGGACTTTCACCGGATGGGCTTCCATGCTCAGGTTGCCATAACGTTTCGCAATTTCACCAGACAGACGTGCGCCAATCGAACGGTCACAGTTACCGATCATGAAACTATATTCGCCGCCAGTTCCTGCTTCGATGGCAGGTAAAATCTCATCCACCATTTTTTCAGCCAGAATGCCTTTATCAAATGGTGCATTACCTTGAACCTGACAATACTGTGCTTTACCTTCTGCAGCAGGATGCGACTCAAGCAATTTGCTTAAATCAAGATGTGCATGCTTTGCAGTTTCACCTGGAAGCACTTCAAGCAGATCCGTACGGCCAATCAGGTCTTTCAGACTCGATATACCCAGTGCTGCCAGCCATTCACGGGTTTCTTCAGCAATAAAGGTGAAGAAGTTAATCAGCATTTGTGGCTCGCCAATATAATGCTCTTGACGTAAATGGTCTTGCTGGGTTGCCACACCGGTTGCACAGTTATTCAGGTGACAGATACGCAGGTATTTACAACCCAATGCGATCATTGGGGTTGAACCAAAGCCGAAGCTTTCTGCCCCAAGAATTGCTGCTTTTACGACATCCAGACCGGTTTTTAAACCGCCATCTGTTTGTACGCGAACTTTACCACGCAGGTCGTTGACACGAAGGGCCTGATGCGCTTCAGAAAGCCCCAGTTCCCACGGTGAACCTGCATGATGAATTGAAGAAAGTGGAGAAGCCGCTGTACCGCCATCATAACCAGAAATGGTAATGAAATCGGCATACGCTTTCGCTACACCTGCCGCAATCGTACCGACACCCGGTTCAGAAACCAGCTTAACTGACACCATCGCCTGTGGGTTAACCTGTTTTAAATCAAAGATCAACTGTGATAAATCTTCGATTGAATAGATGTCGTGATGCGGAGGTGGCGAAATCAGCGTTACACCCGGTACAGAGTAACGTAAACGGGCAATGAGACCATTTACTTTACCACCCGGCAACTGACCACCTTCACCTGGTTTTGCACCTTGCGCGACTTTAATTTGAAGGACTTCTGCGGAAGTTAAATAAGCAGGTGTCACACCAAAACGGCCCGATGCAATTTGTTTGATTTTCGAGTTACGGATGGTGCCGTAACGCGCTGGATCTTCACCGCCCTCGCCTGAGTTCGAGCGACCACCAATTGTGTTCATGGCAATCGCAATCGCTTCGTGCGCTTCAGGGGACAGTGCACCCAAAGACATGCCGGCAGAGTCAAAGCGAGGTAAGATCTCTTCCACAGATTCCACTTGTTCGACTGGAATCGAATTGTCTGTTTTCAGTTTGAATAAGTCACGAATCGTGGCAATCGGACGATTGTTCACAAGTTCTGCATATTCTTTAAAGTCTGCGTAGTTCCCAGAACGTACGGCTTTATGCAGCGAGTTGATTACATCCGGGTTAAAGGCATGATATTCCTTGCCAAAGACAAACTTCAGCAAACCACCCTGATCAATTGGCTTACGGTTTTTCCAGGCGATATCCGCCAACTGTTTCTGATCATTTTCAAGATCGACAAAAGTTGCACCCTGAATACGACTTGGCACACCGATGAAGCATTTATCTACCACTTCATTAGATAAACCCACTGCTTCAAACAACTGACCACCACGATAAGAAGCAACCGTAGAAATACCCATTTTCGAAAGAACTTTCAGCAGACCTTTCTCAATCCCCTTACGGAAATTGTTTTGCGCATAGATTGGGTCACCCAATAATTCACCTTTGGCGACCAGATCATTGATCACGTCATAAGCCAGGTATGGGTAGATGGCTGTCGCACCAAAGCCAAGTAGCACGGCAAATTGGTGTGGATCACGGGCAAAACCGGTTTCAATAATCAGATTCGCATCGGTACGTAAACCAGTATTGATCAAGTGATGATGCACCGCGCCGGTGATCATGAAAGCATTGGCTGGCAAGTAGCCTTCACGGATTTTTTTGTCTGAAAGCACCAATAAGGTTTTACCATCACGAATGGCTTGTGCAGATTCTTCACAAATACGCGCAATGGCTGCTTCCAGACCTTCGGTTTCAGCATAGTTCAGGTCGATATCTGCGATTTCGTAACCGGCACGACCCAAGGTACGGATCTGATGCATTTTCGAATTAGACAGCACAGGGCTGGAAATGATCAAGCGGTCTGCATGTTCAGGCCCTTGTTCAAAGACGTTTTGCTCACGACCCAAACAGGTTTCCAGTGACATCACAATCGATTCACGTAACGGATCGATTGGCGGGTTGGTCACTTGTGCAAACTGCTGGCGGAAATAATCCGACACATGACGCACCTGACGTGACAATACCGCCATTGGGGTATCATCACCCATTGAGCCTACAGCTTCCTGACCGCTTTCAGCAATCGGACGCAACAACTGGTCACGCTCTTCAAAGGTCACCATGAACATTTTTTGTGCCGCTTTCAGGCCATTGCCTTTTAAGCCTTGATCACATAAATATTCTTCCAGCTCTGGACTACCTTGCAAACGCACAGAATTTTCACGTAACCATTCACGGTATGGACGCATACGTTTCAAATGATTATTGACATCTTGAGTATCCAGTACCTTGCCGGTTTGCGTATCAATGACCAGCATTTGGCCAGGACCGACACGGCCTTTAGAAATCACATCTTCAGGCTGATAACCCCACACGCCAATTTCAGAAGCCAGCGTGATATAACCATTCTTGGTAATCACCCAACGCGCAGGACGCAGGCCGTTACGATCCAGCATACAGATCGCATGACGCCCATCCTGAATCACCAGACCTGCAGGGCCGTCCCAAGCTTCCATATGTTTTGAGTTGAATTCATAGAAAGCACGCAGATCAGCATCTAAGGTTTCCACATTTTGCCAAGCAGGCGGAACCAGCATACGGAGGGCACGGAACAGATCCATGCCGCCACCCACCAGAATCTCCAGCATATTATCCAGACTTGAAGAATCCGAACCGGTACGGTTCACAATTGGATTCAGTTCAGTTAAACCGGGCAATAATGGATTTTCAAATTTTGGTACACGTGCCATGGCCCAGTTACGGTTTGCGGTAATGGTGTTGATTTCACCATTGTGTGCAAGATAACGGAACGGCTGTGCCAAAGGCCAACGCGGTAATGTATTGGTCGAGAAGCGCTGATGGAACACCACAATATGTGATTCCAAACGTGGATCAGCCAGATCTGTATAAAAATCTGCAATCGCTTCCGGCATCATCAAGCCTTTATAGCTGATCACCGTTGAACATAAAGTAGTGACGTAGAAAGAAGTATCATTGCTTAACAGCTGCTCTGCACGACGGCGTGCCAGGAATAACTTACGGTTAAATTCAACCTCAGTTACACCCATTGGACAATTAACAATAATCTGTTCAAATGCCGGCATTGATTGCAGGGCAATTTCACCCAATGCATCTACATTGGTCGGAATCACACGCCAAGCCAGAACAATTAAACCTTCAGCTTCAATTTCTTTATTTAAAATCTGTTTGGCATGTGCAGCAAGCGCCGAATCAAGATTTAGAAATACGGAGCCTACAGCAAAAACTTCACTTAAGGTGGTATCACTTAAGCGTTTCGCTTCTTCACGGAAGAATTTTTTCGGCATTGCTAAGAGCAGACCACAACCATCTCCCGTCTTGCCATCCGCGGCAATACCACCACGATGAGTCATACAACTCAAACTATGAATCGCGGTCTTGACGAGATCATGGCTAGCATCGCCCTGCATATGGGCAATTAAACCGAAACCACAGTTATCTTTAAACTCATCCGGTTGGTATAAACCTTGAGCGGGAGCTACATTGTTAGGCGATGGCATGTGCATAGCGTACCCTTCTTTCACGAAGCCTCAACAGGCTATTAAACAATCTAAATTTTTCTCTGCGCTGGCGTCTAATGGACTTTCGAAGACCGTCTTGGTAGAGCAAAAGCATTTTTCTTTATTTCTTCAGACTAGTCCTTTTTTAGACTAAATGCATAACAAATAAAGTTTATTCTGCTCATGAATAACATAAAAATCTGGAATAAATATGACATTCATACGGTGTCATCGAATCATTTTTCGCGCTAAAACAGGGAGATTAATTCAATTCATGCACCAATAAAGCAAATTCCATGCCAACAAACAGCGCATAAATTAAAACAATACAGATGACAAAGATTTAGCGCAGAACAGCATTCTAAGGGTTAATTTTAATGTGCATTTTTTGCACCAAAAGCGCCCATTTTTAATTCTGTAATTTTTTGGATGCGCTATTTTAGACCGGACTAATTAAATGGATCACTAATCTCGTTATTTTGAGGACGCGGATTACTGCCCTGAGCAGGTCGATTATTGTTATTTTGTGGTTGAGGTGTACCTTCTACAGCACTTTCAGATTTCTGTACATCAACTACATTTCCCGATGAATCACGGCGCACAATTGTGGTACTGGTAGTCGCAGCATCAGAGCTACGCGGCTTGGACTCAGTTTGGGTTTGCTGCTGTCTAAGTCGTACCGATTCATCTACTTTCGGCAAAGGCACATTTTTCAAACGAATTTCGTAAAGCTTTTGATTACTGGCCAACTCCTCTGAACCCAGATTATTGACCAGACTGACATATTGCTGCATTGCTACAACTTCAGGCTTGACTGAGGCCGGTAAATTTAACTTCAGTGTAGAGAGTGCCTGATTAGCTTGCGCCGCCGTCTTATATTGACCATATAACAATACATATTGTTCTGGCTGATTTTCACCCGAGATTCTTAAATAAATAAAAGGTTTACGATCGAACTGTTTCTTAAGAAAACTTTTTAAAATGGCTTCATTGGTCACACGAAATAATTCAATGGCGTGCTGGTTTTTCGCTTCATTGACAAATTTGGTACCGCGAAATTCCGGCTCATGACTGGCATTCACGACGGTACGCGTATTTAGGTCCAATGGTTTCACTTCCTGAAAAAGTGCACCAAGATGGGTCATTGTGGCTACTTTTTCCGGCTGAATCTGCAACTGAACTTCAGTTTCAGGCTTTTTTTCAATTTCGATGACATCATCTGAATCAGTCACCGCCCAAAAGACTAAGGCAGCAAATAGGCAGCCTACTCCACAGACCAGCCAGAAATAATGCTGAATCTTTTGCCAAGGAGTATGTAATGCTGCCATAAAACTAAACCTATGCTTGACTGGCTAAAATTGCCTGTTTCATTAACTCGAGATCAAAGTCCCGGGTAATCACTGCTTCGCCTAATTGCTTTAATAACACCAGACGCAATTGTCCATTTAAGACTTTTTTGTCATGTGCCATATAGGCCAGAAAATCATCCAGAGGGATTTTAGGACAAACGATAGGTAATTGGGCACGAGAAATGATTTTTTTTGTACGTTCTAAATCTTCTTGAGAAATCCAACCCATACGCTGTGACAGATCCGCAGCCATCACCATACCGGTGGCAACAGCCTCGCCATGTAACCACACCCCATAACCCAGGTAGGATTCAATCGCATGACCAAAGGTATGACCTAAATTAAGTAAAGCACGTTCCCCTTGCTCCTTCTCATCATTGGCCACGATCCGTGCCTTATGCGCACAGGAACGATAAACGGCTTCAGCCAATAATTTCTCATCACGAGCGACCAGAGCATCTATATTCTCTTCAAGCCAGACTAAAAATTTTTCATCACCGAGTAGGGCATATTTAATCACTTCAGCCAAGCCTGCTGAAAGTTCGCGATCAGGCAAAGTAGCAAGCTGCGACATATCCGCTAGTACCACTTGCGGTTGCTGGAAAGCCCCAATCATATTTTTACCCAATGGATGATTAATCCCGGTTTTACCACCGACACTTGAATCTACTTGCGACAGCAAAGTCGTCGGTACTTGGATAAAATAGACACCGCGCTGGAAACAGGCCGAAGCAAACCCGGCCATATCTCCAATCACACCACCACCCAACGCAAGCACAGTACAGTCCCGGTTAAACCCGGCTTCAAGCAGTGCATCAAAAATCAGATTCAGATACTGGCTATCTTTATATTTTTCACCATCAGGCAAAACACAGTTCGCGACACGCTTATCCAAAGCCTCAATCGCCGTTTGATAACGCTGCAAATAAAGTGGTGCAACCGTAGTATTGCTCACAATCATCACTTGCTTGCCCTGAATATAGGGAGCCAATAAGGCCTGTGGATCCAGATCGCTCCCGATAAAAATAGGGTAACGACGTTCTCCGAGTTCTACATATAAGGTTTGCATGCTTGATTAACCACTTTATTCAATGAACTTAGTTTTTGGAAGTAATGAGATTGAGAATCCGCTGCGCCAGATCACGCGCAGCACCCTGATTGGTC
Organism: Acinetobacter idrijaensis; assembly: GCA_000761495.1. Lineage (GTDB taxonomy): Bacteria > Pseudomonadota > Gammaproteobacteria > Pseudomonadales > Moraxellaceae > Acinetobacter > Acinetobacter idrijaensis. The sequence continues at coordinate 249,258 of JQCU01000127.1, read as the reverse complement.
TCAATAATATGATGCGCTACTTCACGATACAAGGGATCGCGGACCGCCAATAAATCACGTAACTTTTGTTCCGGATTTTCGACTTGGAGGAGGGGACGGTTTTTATCGCGATAGGTACGTTGCAGTTGAATTTCAACCGGCGTATAGAGATAGACAACAATTCCGCGCTGTTTCAGATAATCCCGATTTAAGGTCTGAGTAATGGCCCCACCACCAGTGGCTAAAACCAGATGGGGACGTGAGGTAAGGTCATTAATGACAGCAGTTTCACGGTCACGGAAACCCTGCTCCCCTTCTTTTTCAAAAATCCAGGGAATGGTCGCGCCTGTTTTACGTTCAATTTCATGATCACTATCTAGAAATTCACGTCCTAACAATTCTGCGAGATGTCGTCCTACTGTTGTTTTACCGGCCCCCATTGGCCCTACCAAATAAATATTTGGTAGGGTTTCAAACTCTTTGCTTGGCAAGGAGTCACCTATTCGTTTTGTTAAATTCAAAATATATTAATGATTTCTTGAAACACTGTCATTAACAATTCGAGGTGTAACGAAAATCAGTAGCTCACGTTTATTATCCGACTTTAAATCTTTACGGAATAAACGTCCTACATAAGGGATATCCCCCAAGAATGGTACCTTGGTTTGCGCATTACGGGTTTCCTGCTCAAAAATACCACCTAGGACGACTGTTTCACCATTATCGACCAAGACATTGGTATTGATCTGGTTTTTATTAATAGTGAGCTGTCCAGTCGGTGTCGGATTACCCGGTGAGTCACTGGTAATATTAAGTTCCATCTGTACTTTGCCATCTGGCGTAATGCTTGGGGTGACATCCAGACTTAGCGTAGCATCAATAAATTCCGTAGTAGATACTGCATTCGCACCACCACCCTCTGCTGACTGATACGGAATTTGAGAACCAGAGGCAACAGTTGCTTTCTGCTTGTCCGCTGTCAGCACTTTAGGTGTAGAAATCACTTCACCATAGCCATCTGCCTGAAGTGCAGAAAGCTCAAGATCCAGCATAAAATCAGAAAGACTGATTAGACCAAAAGCAATACGACTTGCACCCGGACTGGTTACACCCAAGTCTACATTAAGGTTTTGTGGACGTTGAATCTCATAAGTATATCCACCTAAATCACTTTCTTGGGGATCTCTGAGATCCCATAACGTCGTGTCACTACCACCGACCAGAAGGCTATCATTGTTGGTAATCCCTTGAGATAGAATCCCCCACTTCACTCCCATTTCTTTGGTGAAGTCAGTGGTAGCTCGCACAATACGTGCTTCGACCATCACCTGCTTGACCTGTACATCGAGCAAGTCTACCATATTCCGGATTTTATCAATAAAGAGCTGAGTATCATTCACAATAATGGTATTGGTTCGTGCATCAATAGACACAGAGCCACGTGAACTCAATAAGCTTTCTCCACCATCATTATTATTCGTACTACTCGAGCCGCCTGAGCTAGAGGCCCCTTTATTCTGCGTAATCAGTTTTTCGATATCAGCAGCTTTGGCATAACTCAGCTGCATATATTCAGTTTGGATAGGGGCAAGTGCAACACTCTGCTTAATAGCCTTAGCTTCTTCCTCCTCAGCCTTAATCAGCTCTGCAACTGGTGCGATCCAGATCACATTGCCATTACGGCGTTTATCCAGGTTTTTGGTTTTCAGCACAATATCCAGCGCCTGATCCCAAGGTACCTCTTTCAAGCGCAAGGTAATATTACCTTGCACACTATCTGCAGCCACCATATTGATATCGGTAAAATCTGCCAATAACTGCAACACGCGGCGCACTTCAATATCTTGGAAATCTAGCGAAATTTTCTTACCGCTATAAGCGACAGTTTTAGGACGCAATGGACTCTTGGCTTCCGGACGTTTCAAGCTGATGGTCAGCTTATTATCTGTTTGGTAAGCCATATATTCATAACTTTCCGCAGACTGAATCGTAATGACTCCTGAACCATTTTGATTCACAGCATCCACACTTGATACCGGAGTCGCAAAATCAGTCACATTAAGACGGCGGGTCAAATGAGCCGGAATCTTGGAACCTAAAGTGCGCACAATAACCTTGGTACCCTGCTGCTGTACATCAACAGGAGTATTATTCCCTAATAGATCAATAACGACCTGGCCTTCACCTTGCGCACCGCGCTGGAAACCAATATTGCTAATACCCTGAGCCGACTGTTGCTGCACAGGTTGAGCTATGGCTACAGGAGTTGCCGAATTAATTTTAAGAATAAAAGTATTGCCTTCTACTCGAGTGGTAAAGGCACCTGCATCTGTCAGATTAACCGTCAAACGGGCACGCTGTGCATCCGAAGTGACCTCTACCGAACTAGCTTCACGCGTTGCGACCGGAATTTTGCTTTGTTTTAAATTCTGTTGGGCCTTGTCAAAGTCCAGAATCAAACGTGACGGTGATTCTAATTGGTAGGCTTGTGGTTGTGGTGGCAAACCATTGAACATCACCCGAATCTCAGTTCCTTGTCTAGGAAGCTGCATGGGTACTACATTGGTCATTGAAACCTGCGCACTGGCCGCTTGCATCACTGCAATCGCAACAGCACCCATGGAAAACTGACGAAACACACGATTCATTGTATTAACATCCCCAAAAATAAATTCTTTAATACTCTTATTCATTGTTATTCCTTTAAAACTCATGGCGCCGGCCCGATAAGAACCAGACTTCGCGGACGTTCCACATATCCTTCACGGCCATCTGGAATAATCTCAATCAAATCGATCTGTGTTGGTGTAATTCCAACCACACGACCATGATTAAGTCCCATATAGCTACCACGTTGGATCCGCTCAACCTCACCATCAGGCGTCTGGATTAAAGCCAGAATCTGTCCTGCCTGATTGCGCATACTGCCTTTCATGGTCAACGTTTCGAGCGGATAACTTTCTAGCGGTTGCAGTTGACGTGATAGGTTTGGATAAACCCGTTTCCCCGCCATAATTTTCAGTTCAGCCGCCAGAGAGCTTGGTAAAAAAGGACTTTTAATCTGATGTGCTGCATAGCTGAAGGTTTCAACTGGCATAAAATCAGGAGCCGGTTCAATCGGCAAAGGCGGCTGATTACGAATATTGGCCATTTCCTGATTGACAGCATCAATGCGTGAATCGCATCCCAACAATAAAAACCCAAGTGTTAAAGCCGAAGTAATCTTAATGTTCTTCATTACTGCGCCCCCTGAGTAGTGCTATTAGCTGCAGCGCTTTCCGCATTACCGACATAACGATAAGTTTTGGCTTTCACCACATAATCAATGACCGGAATTTCAGATTTTTTCTCTTTGTTTTCAGTACCGGTAATGGTGAAATCATGCAGTGTGACAATACGCGACAAGCCGGCAATACTGCTGACAAAAGAACCAAAAGCGTGATAATCCCCAGTGGCTTCAATTGCAATCGGCTGTTCAATAAAGAATTCTTGTTTAATTTCAGGTTCCAGACGGATATTTTTAAACTTCAGGCCTGAATTCACACCGCTCAGGTTAATATCTTCAACCAGACCCGGAATCTCAGTTTCTTTCGGTAACTGTTCTAACTGCTGGTTAAAACGAGCTTCCATTTCCTGAAGCTGGATTTGATATTGTTGTAAGTTGCGTAATTTGGATTCTTTTTCACGGAATTCATTCAGCAGGTTTTGTTCCTGGGCACTGGCTTGTGAAATCGATTCAATTGTACTTCTGATCATGACAAAGTAAATCACTGCAAAGGCCAGTGCAACAATAAAAATCCAGCAGGTAATTTTGACTGATAAAGGCCAACTACCATAATTGTTTGGATCCAATGTATTGAATTGCTGAAAAAACTTTTCAACAGTCATTTTATTTTTGGGTACAGCGACGACATCCTGGCTGAACTCATCGAATTCCTCATTACTCATGATGATGCCCCCGTAGTTGTAGTGACTGCTTGTTGTTCTTCGTTAAGGACTGGCTGAGCGATCTGATCCAGATCTACCGTCACGGTAAAACTGCCATAAGATTCTTCCACACGTGGAATAATCGAGCTCGGTGCCTTTTCTTTGGCTTCTTCAGCCACCAGGAAAGCGTTCATAAAGGCATTTCGATACCAAGATGAAGCTTCCAGATTACGGAGCAGTTCTGCTACCGTATTTGGACTTTCAGCCCGACCTTCAATGGTGAACTTGTCGCCGATACGCTGGAATTTGGTGATATACATATTGCTTGGGGTCACCCGCACAATTTCATCAATCAAATGCACCGCAATCGGACGCTGGGTTTGCAAGCCCTGAATCAGTTTCATCCGTTCGACAATCGCATTACGCTGTTCTTGTAAACCTTCAAGCGCCTTTAACTGCACATCCAGATTCTGGTTAGTACTTTGAATCAGCTGATTGGCCTGCTCCTGATCTTGAAGCTTGTGATCATAATAAAACCAGGTTGAACCCGCTGCCGCTAATCCCAAGAAAAGCGCCCCCACGCAGATTGCCACGAATTCATTATTTCTTTTAATTCTTAGCTCATCACGCCAAGGAAGTAAGTTAATTCTTGCCATTAATCAAAACTCCTTAATGCCAAACCGCATGCAACCATGAGTGATGACGCGTCATTTTCAATTTTTTTAATATCAATTTGCGGAGAAAAGCCCATTTGCAAAAATGGATTCGCGATCGTGACACGGTAACCGAGTTTTTGTTGTAATAATTTTGCCAGACCTGGAATATTGGCATTCCCGCCGGCCAGTAAAATATGGTCAATCTCATTAAACTGAGAAGATGAAAAGAAGAATTGTAATGAACGGGCTGCCTGTTGTACGACGGCATCCAAGAAGGGTTCTAGGACTTCAATATCATAATCATCAGGCAAGGCACGGGTTTTTTTAGCACGTCCAGCTTCTTCAAAGGATAATCCATAACGATTCTGAATTTCCTGAGTCAATTGCTTGCCGCCAAACACCTGCTCACGGGTATAAATAATCTTGTTGTTCTGCATCACCGACAAGGTCGTCATACTATGACCGATGTCTAAAATACCAACCGTATTGACCCCCATCGGTAAAGTATCCGAAAATACCTTAAAGGCATTTTCCAGCGCAAAACTTTCTACATCTGCAATCTTAGGCGTTAGACTGCTAATCTCTAAAACTTCAGAACGTGCTTCGACATTTTCAATTCGGGTAGCGACCAGCAGTACATTGACCCGGTTCGGATTGGAAAGGCGGTCTGGCAGAACTTCAAAATCCAGACTTGCTTCATCGAGTGGAAAAGGAATGTATTGTTCTGCATCTTCACGAATCTGAACTTCACGTTCATCATCTGACATGTCTGCATCCATCTCAATGATTTTGGTGATGACCATTGAAGTTGGAATCGCAAAAGCGGCCTGATTCGACTGGGTATTGCCCAAATTAATTGCACGCCCAAGGGCATCAGCGACAGCTTCTGGGTTTAAGATGTTTTTTTCAACAACACTGTTTTCCGATAATGGGATCAAAGCATAGCTTTCTACCCAGTAACGGCCACTTTTTACAGAAAGTTCTAAAACCTTAACAGAAGTCGAACTAATATCGACTCCTATTAACCCCTTATTTGGTTTACGATATAACCTGCGCACAATACACTTCCTATTATTTTTTTGTCCCCAATTCAATCTAACTTACCAATTGGTCCAGTCTATAATTTTATATAGATACAATAACTCATCTAACAATATGGATATCGACAGGATATACTGACCGGTAATTAGTTCGCCATTAGCTCTTATTAAAACTTACTTGTTATGAAAAAGCTATCTTGTTCAGGCCTTGTTCATCCATTTTTTTTGATCATTATCATTATACTGATCTCAATTCCGATGGGTTTCTATGGCATGTATCTCTATATTGCCCCATCTTTGCCTGAAATGTCTACGCTTAAAAAGGCACCTTTATTAAAGCCTTTACAAGTTTTTAGTTCAGATAATGAATTAATTGCTGAATATGGAGGCAAGCTTTCTGTTCCCGTGAAATATGAACAAATTCCACCCGAATTTATTCATGCTTTCCTCGCCGCTGAAGATTCCAGCTTTTTTGAGCATAGCGGAATCAGCTTTAAAAGCTTGGGACGCGCACTCAGTGAGACGGTGACTGGCTCGGATGTACAGACCGGCGGTTCGACCATTACCATGCAAGTGGCAAAAAACTATTACCTTAGTCCTGAACGGACGCTGAAGCGCAAACTGACGGAAATTTTTCTGGCCCGTAAAATTGAGCAAAACTTAACTAAAGAAGAAATTCTGACTCTGTATGTCAATAAAATTTTCCTGGGGAAAAATGCTTACGGCATCGCAGCAGCAGCTAAAATTTACTATAATAAGAGTTTAGAAGAGCTTTCAATTGCACAAATGGCCATGATCTCTGGCCTGCCTAAAGCACCTTCTCGATATAATCCGGTCGCCAATCCCAAGCGCGCCCTGGAACGTCGTAACTGGATTCTGGGCCGTATGCTGCAACTGGGCTATTTAAATCAGAGCCAGTATCAGCAAGCCATTGCTGAACCGGTAAATTTAGATATGCCTGATCGGAGTACCCGTAATAAATTCCCGTATGTCGGCGAAATGGTACGTTCTGAACTGGTACAAAACTTTGGTGAACAGGCGGTAGATTCTGGTTATAAAGTCTATACCACCATCCATAGTGAACGTCAGGCCTATGCGGAGCAAGCCGTACAGGAAGGTTTAGAAGCCTATGACCGTCGACATGGCTGGCGTGGTGCTGAAGCACATGATCAACCCCTCGATAAGTTCCGTGCCTATGCCAACACCTATCCTGCGCAAGTAACTCAGGTGAGTAATTCCAGTTTTGAAGCACTCATGCAGGACGGAAGCAGCGTGACCGTGCCCTGGTCAGGTATGTCCTGGGCGCGTCGCTTTCGTAACGTCAACAGTGTAGGTGGTGCACCGAGCAAAGCGTCCGAGATTGTCAAAGTCAAAGATATTGTTCGTTTAAGACCCAATGAAAATAAAACCTCGTGGTCATTGGTGCAGATCCCCAATGTGCAAGGACAATTGATTGCCATCAACCCAAATAATGGTGCGATTGAAGCCATTGTCGGGGGATATAACTTTTATCAGTCGAAATTTAACCGTGCAACCCAAGGCTGGCGTCAACCCGGTTCTACCATTAAACCTTTTGTTTATGCCCTGGCTTTAGAACGTGGCATGACGCCACATACCATGGTCAATGATGCACCCATTACCATTGGCAAATGGACGCCACGTAACTCGGATGGCCGTTATCTGGGCATGATCCCGCTACGTCGTGCACTTTATCTGTCACGTAATACAGTCTCAGTACGCTTATTACAGGCCGTTGGGATTGAACGTACACGTCAGTTATTTATGGATTTTGGTTTACAAGACAGTCAGATTCCACGTAACTATACCATTGCCTTAGGCACCCCGCAGGTCCTACCGATTCAGATGGCGACTGGCTATGCCACCTTTGCCAATGGCGGTTACCGAATTCAGCCGCACTTTATTACCCGTATTGAAGATGCCTATGGCAATACCATCTTTGAAGCCAAGCCTGAATATGCCTGCATTTCATGTATTAATGAAAAAGAAGAAACAGTTCAAACCACTGACCCTATTACCGCAGATGACGAAGCAATTGCAATCAACAATACAACTTTAGAGCAAAAACAGGCTGCACCTAAAGTCTCTGCCGAAGACAGTAATTATCGTCAGGCACAGCGTATTTTAAAATCTAGCTCTGCCTATGACATGGCCAATATTTTGCGTGACGTGATTCAACATGGTACTGGCCGTGCTGCATTAAGAATTGGTCGTGGTGATATCGGCGGGAAGACCGGTACCACTAATGATGCCAAAGATGCTTGGTTTGCTGGCTTCAATGGCAAGCTGGTCACTGTCACCTGGGTAGGCTTTGACCAGCCGACCACCTTAGGTCGCCGTGAATATGGTGGTGTAGCAGCTTTACCGATCTGGACCGATTTTATGGGCAAGGCATTAAAAGGCCAGCCAGAAGCATGGGTACGTTTAGACCGCAATGCCAAGGCACCGGTAAATCGCAACAAAGCGGTTCAGGCTGATGAAGCACAGAATGATCCGTCTTCTCCGCCTCTGGCGACAGCACTTTACCGTCCAGCACCTGTGGTCGTCCCGAAACGCACAGAAACTGACTTTGAGGATTTACCAGATCAACCGATTCGTTTACCAGATGATGAAGGTTCTGCACCTCAAGAACAGCCTCTTCAGCCGAACCGGGTAGACTCACTGGAAAATCTGATCGAAGAAGTCCAGTAATCTGACGATATAAAAAAGCCCTCAGTTGAGGGCTTTTTTATATGCATTTTTTATTTCTTCTGGAACAGATAAATCTGATATTGTGCTATCAATTTAAACTGATCCTGCTGTTCAAGTGCTAAACGGTGTTCCAGCTTGGCCTTATAAGCATATGGCGTCATCGCAATCAGGTTTTTCAAATCTGCCTGTGGCAAAATCATCGGTGCATCAATCACCTGCTCACTGATCAGATTAAATTCATCTTGCAACTGCTCAACAAACTTCTGCGGCTCGTGTGGTTTCACTTCTTCAAACAGCGCTTCACGCATGGCATATAAATGTTGTGGTGCTGGTGTCACCACCATCAAATAAGACTTCGGCTTCAAGACCCGCAGGATTTCCTGTTTGGGAATCGGACTGAATAAACTGGTACACAGATCAATCGATTCATCCAGTACAGGCAAGGTTGCCCCGGTTCCCACCACCCAAGTAATGTCTTTATTCAGTCTGGCAGCCACCTGAACTGCATTCTTGGCAATATCAACTCCCACACATTGCAGCACTTCAGCCTGCATGGCATTGGTGTAATAGCCTTCTCCACAGCCAATATCTAAAAGGTTCTCAATCCGCAACTCGCGAATCTTTTCCACGACAGCCTGTTGCAAAGGCGCATAATGACCTGCACTAAGAAATGCGCGACGTGCCTGCACAGACTCAGGCGTATCTCCCGGGTTTTTGCTGTGCTTATGCTGAACCACATGCAGGTTCACATAGCCTTGTTTGGCGACATCGTAACTATGATGATTCTCACATCGCCATGTTCTTTCATTTAAGCTCAACTGCTGGCGACAGACTGGGCACATGAGTAAATTCATCATTTTCTCCAAAACAAAAAAGCCGGCATGCGCCGACTTTTTCTCATGCATTTTCTAACGCAATTTTAAGGTCATTAGACCCAAAACTACCAGCATAATCGTAATAATCCAGAAACGGATCACCACCTGGGTTTCACGCCAGCCTTTCTTTTCATAATGATGATGTAGGGGTGCCATCAGGAATACACGTTTATTGCGCATTCTTAATGAACCAATCTGCAGGAAGACTGAAACCGCTTCCACCACAAAGACACCGGCCATAATCGCAAATACGATTTCCTGACGAACCATGACGGCAATCGTACCCAGCATCGCACCAAGAGATAAAGCACCGACATCACCCATAAATACTTGAGCCGGATGGGCGTTATACCAAAGGAAAGCCAGACCCGCCCCGATCATGGCAGCACAGACCACCACCAGTTCAGACGAATATTTTACATAAGGAATATGTAGATAGTTGGCAAATCGCACGTCACCGGCCAGATAGGCAAATACACCCAGACCTGTAGCAACCAGCACGATTGGCATAATCGCCAGACCATCCAGACCATCGGTCAGGTTCACGGCATTGGATGCACCGTTAATCACGAAATAGGTAAAGATAATAAAACCAATACCCAACGGAATCATCGACAATGGAATGCTTAGGTCTTTAAAGAATGGAATCAATAGATCCAGCATATTCGCGGTATGCACTGGATTGGTCTGTTGCTGCGCAATCACATACAAGGCAATACCAGCACCTAATGAACCCACTGAAGTCCAGAAGAATTTTTTCTTCGCAGGCAAACCCGCATTGTCTTTATAACGGATTTTGATCCAGTCATCGGCCCAGCCCACGGCACCGAAAATCACCATTACACCCAGTACAATCCAGACATAAGGATTAGACAGATCCGCCCAGAGTAAAGTCGAAATCCCGATTGAAAGCAGGATCAGCACCCCGCCCATGGTCGGTGTACCCATTTTCTTGGCATGGTTTTCAGGGGCATACGAGCTGACTGCCTGACCATATTTCAGCGCCTGCAGCTTGCGAATCATGATTGGGCCAAGCACCAGGCCAATGGTCAGTGCCGTCAAAACACTGAGTAAAGCACGTAAAGTTAAATAACGAACCACCTGAAACGTGCTGTCAAAGCCCGCCAGAAGGTCAAATAGCCATAACAGCATTTAGAGTTTCTCCATCAATGCAGCCATCAATGTTTCCATATGGGTAAAACGCGACCCCTTAAACAGGAAAGACATTGGCTGGGGATGATGTGTTTCAATCAAATCAATTAAAAATGGCAAGGCCTGCTCCTGATTCAGGAAAGCCTGCATTTTTTTACCATATTGTGTACTACGAGCACCTTCTTGTGCGGCAGGCGCAAATTCACCCACAGCCACCACAAAATTAATGCCTTTGACCGAGACCAGATCCCGACCGAGCTTGTAATGCTCGATTGCGGCAGATGAACCCAGTTCACCGATATCGCCGGTGACCATGACCCGGATGCCCTGCTGCTGCGCCAACACTTCTGCTGCTGCACGCATCGAACCCGGATTGGCATTATAGGTGTCATCAATAAACAAATAGTCTTTGTGTGGAATAAAGTTCAGACGACCTTTGGCACCCACGGCCTGTTCCAGACCGGCCACGATATCATCCAGACCAACACCGATCGCCAGGGCGAAAGCTGCTGCTGCGGTCGCATTTTCAACATTATGTTCGCCGGCAAATGGCAACTGAACTGTTTTCGAGCCTTGCGCTGTATTCAGGGTAAAGGTTGAAGATTGAGCATCAAGGACTACATCGCTGGCATATACATCACCACCAGCACCAAAACTCAAGCTTTTTTCGGTTTTTACTGCGGCACGAATCGTTTCAGCAAAATCATCGGCAGCAGGAATAATCGAAATTTCAGAGATATGCGCATAAATCTCGGATTTTGCACGGCAAATCCCGTCACGGCCGCCAAATTCACCTAAATGTGCAGTCCCGATATTAATGATTCCGGCCACATGCGGCTGTACCATTTTTGAAGTGTAATCAATTTCACCCTGATGACTTGCACCGAGTTCCATTACTGCATATTGATGTTCAGGACGTAGCTCCAGCAACATTACCGGCACGCCAAGGTCATTATTCAAATTACCACGCGTCACCAAGGTCGGTGCCAGACGTGACAGAATGCTTCCCAGCATTTCCTTAGTCGTGGTCTTGCCACTGCTGCCGGTCAAGGCAATGACTTTAAGTTGAGAATTCTGCTGACGGCGATAAGCTCCCAACAATCCCAATGCCAGACGGGTATCTTCTACCACCAGCTGGCAAATATCAGCATCCACCGGACAGCTGACAATGGCAATTTCACAACCTTGAGCCGCCACTTGTGCAATAAAGTCATGTGCGTCAAAACGCTCACCTTTCAGCGCAAGAAAAGCATCACCTGATTCTGCATCACGTGAATCAGTCAAAATCCGCTTGATCTGGCCTGCAGGCTTTTTATCATTCAGCCAGTAGCCTTGGGTGGCCTGCTGTAATTGTTCTATGCTCCACGGCTCCAGCGCCGCAGTACTTGTTGTTGAGGTATGCATATCTGAATCCTAATGCGCTGAATAGGCTGAATCTGTGTTGCAATGCTGGGCATCAATCGCAGCCTGCACTTCGACCACGTCATCAAACCAGTGACGTACGCCATCAATTTCCTGATAGTTTTCGTGACCTTTCCCTGCAATCACGACAATATCACCCGCCTGTGCGTGTTTAACCGCAAACTTGATCGCTTCACGACGGTCATGAATTTCATGATAGATTTTGCCGGAAAAGTCGATATCATTTTTCATATCAGCAAAAATTTGTGCCGGATCTTCGGTTCGTGGGTTATCAGAAGTGAGTACTGCGATATCTGAACCCTCCAATGCTGCCTGAGTCATCAGTGGACGTTTACCACGGTCACGGTCGCCACCACAGCCGAAGACTGCCCAGAGATTTTGTGAAACATGACGTTTCAAGGTCACCAGAACCTGAGTCAGGGCATCCGGGGTATGGGCATAATCCACCACAAACAGGCGCTCTCCATCACGCAGCACCTGCATCCGACCGGGCGCACCTTTGAGCTGTGGTACAGACGCAATCAAACTGTTCAGGTCAAACCCAGCCTGCTCCACCATAATCAGACTGGCGACCAGATTTTCAATATTGAAATGGCCCAGCAATGGACTGTTAACCATATATTCAGCAGAAGCAGTTTTTAGTTTAAAGGTCGCACCTGAAATGCTGTACTGAATATCCTGAACCTGATAATCCGCTTTTTGCTTGGTGGAATAAGTCAAAATTTTAGGCTGTGCCGGATTAGTTTGTGCAGCATCCAGCATGATCTGTGCATGTTCATCATCGATATTGATGACAGCCACTTTTAATGATTCAAAACGGAATAAACCAGACTTTGCTTCCGCATAAGCTTGCAGCGTACCGTGATAGTCCAGATGGTCACGACTCAAATTACTATAGCCCGCAATCTCGATATCACAACCATTCAAGCGGCCTTGTTCCAGACCATGCGAACTGGCTTCAATCGAGGCAAACTCCGCATCGGCCTGCACATAGCCATGCAAGGCATTTTGCAGTTGCAAAGCATCTAGGGTGGTATGCGAAGATGCTTCCAGATTTGGCAAAATCCCGTTACCTGTAGTACCCATCACTGCACAGGCTTTACCTTGCAACATGATGAATTCAGCCACCAAGCGAGAAATCGTGGTTTTACCATTGGTGCCGGTAACTGCCAGAATTCGAGCAGCTTGCACAGGTTGAGTCGCTTGCAAATACTGCTTTTGCCATTGACCCATTAGATGACGTACATCTGCTACCACCAAATTTGGAGATACATCCAGTTCAGTTTCTGAAATCACGGCCAATGCACCCTGCTCTAAGGCTTTCTGGGCGAATTGAGCAGTTTTTTCCGGTTGAGACAGACTGGTCAGGGCAATAAAAATTTGTCCCGGTTTGACTTTACGACTATCCAGCTCGAAGCCCTGAAAGGATTGCTTCATCCAGTCAGCGACATCGTGAGGGGTGTAGAGATCTTGAAATGTAATAGACATTGATCACCTATTTACTGGACTTTGGGAGGTTCTAAAGGTTTGTCCAGAGGGACATTCAGCAGACGCAAGGATTCCTGCATCACGCGGGCAAAGACCGGTGCAGATACCGTACCGCCATAGTAAGTGCCTTGTGGGTTTTCTACCACCACCACCATAGCGATCCGTGGATCACTGACTGGTGCCACGCCGGCAAATAAAGCCCGGTATTCACTGGTTGAATAACCTTTACGGTCGGCACGCAATTTATGTGCAGTACCGGTTTTACCCGCCACGCGGTAACCTGGAATGGTGGCGCGAGTCGCCGTACCACCTGGCAAGGTTGCGGTTTCCATCATCAGCAGGACCTGATCGGCAATATTGGCATCGATCATCTGTTCACCCTGGGGCTGTTCTTCCAGCTTGTACAGGCTCAGCGGCATTTTCACGCCTTTATTGGCCAGCATGGCATAGGCATCAGCCAGCTGTAGTACCGTCGCATTCAGACCATAACCATAGGACATGGTTGCCACTTCTGACACATTCCATTTGCTAGGAGGCAGAATCAGACCGGCACTTTCACCCGGGAATTTCACCGCTGAACGCTGACCAAAACCCAAGCGTTTATAGAAGGTTGGCAAGGTTTCATACGGCAGCGACAAGGCCAGTTTCGCCACACCGACGTTAGAGGATTTCTGCAGAATGCCGCCGAGCGTCAACTGACCATAGTTATGCGTATCACGAATGGTATGATTACCGACTCGCATACTGCCCGGTGTGGTATTAACGACTGAATTCGCCGTATATTTGCCACTTTCCAAGGCCATCGCTACAGTGAGCGGCTTCATGGTCGAGCCCGGTTCGAAAGAATCGACTGCACCGCGGTTACGCATGGCATCCTTGTTGAGCAGGCTGTTTTTGTCATTCGGGTTATACGATGGCCATGATGACAGCGCCAGAATTTCACCGGTTTTGACATCAACAGCAATCGCAGTCGCTGAACGGGCATTATTGGCGACACCAGCAGCCGTCAGCTCACGGTACATAATATATTGCAGACGCGAGTCGATACTCAGGGTAATATTTTCACCCGGTTCAACTTCTTTAATCACTTCCGGTTCTTTGACCCGGTTGCCTTTTTTATCGCGAATGATCTGCTGTTCGCCATCCTTTCCGGAAAGACGGCTATTCAGCTGCATTTCCAGACCTTCAATCCCGCTGCCTTCGCTATTGGTCAGGCCAATAATCTGAGAGTTCGGCTGTGGCTGCGGATAATAACGTTTATAGTTTTTCTCGGTATATACGCCCTGAAAATTACGTTTCATGATCAGTTCGGCCTGTTGTGGCGGAACTTCTTTTTTCAGGATCAGATAACGTGAACGCGGACGTTCTTCCATTTTTTTACGTAGTTCTGCCCGATCCATACCGACTGCATCCGCCAGCTCATCCAGATTCAGGTTTTTATCCGGTAGCTGACGTTTGAGCTTGCGGCTATTCGGTTCTTTTTCCAGCGCCAGCATGGTCTCGTCATAGAGTTTTTTATTGTCAAAATAATCACGTGGATCAATCACAATTTTCATGATTGGGGTACTGATAGCCAATGGAATGCCATTACGATCATAAATTACGCCACGCATTGCCTTGATGGTATTGGTTCTTAAAATATTGGCATTGGCTTTGTTTTGCAAAAAATCTTTATTAATAATCTGTACATAGAAAGCACGGCAAATCAGTGTCACAAAACACAGCAACACCACCGCCCACATGATGTAAAAACGATTGATATAAACATTTGAGGCATTTTTGTCGGTGACCGATTGTTTTTTACGTACCGGTTGCTTCTTTCTCTTGTCTACCATGTCGGAACGCTAGCCTTATTTTTTCTCATCTGAAGTTTGTGGTAAGGAAATCACGACACTTTGTGAAACCGGAGGTGAATACATACGCAGCTGTGTCACTGCACGCGTACCGATCTGTGCCGTCGCGCCAAAAGTTTGCTGCTCAATCAGCAAACGCCCCCACTCTGCATTCAGGTCATCCCTTTCACGCAGATAGGTACTCAGCTTTCTGTTATCCTGACGGTATTCAAATACCTGAAATACCACAAATACTGCACTGATGAAGACCATCAATATCAGCATGAGATAGATTGTAACTTTTTTCAGCCACAATTTTTCTGTTTTTTTATCAACCACTTCCGTTTTCATGATCTGCCTATTAAGCTAAACGTTCTGCTACCCGGAGCCATGCGCTACGTGAACGAGGATTGGCTTTGACCTCCTCATCACTGGCTTTAACACGAGAAACTTTCTTTAAACGTCGCGTATCTTTCTGTTGTTGTGGCATTCCCCAGCCTGAATCCTCTTCAAGCGTTGACTCTTTTTGAATAAATTGTTTAATCAAACGGTCTTCCAGTGAATGGAAGCTAATCACCGCCAAACGTGCTTCAGGTTTCAAGATTTCAACGGCCTGAGGCAAGAAGATTTCAATATCTTCTAATTCCTTATTAATAGCAATACGAATTGCCTGGAAAGTACGGGTCGCAGCATGCTTATTTTTTTCCCATTTCGGGTGCGCTACTTTTACGATCTCAGCGAGCTTTGCCGTGGTATCAATATATCCAGCAGCTTTAATCGCTTTGGCAATACGGCGACTATAACGCTCTTCACCATATTTAAAAATGATATTCGCCAGTGCTTCTTCTTCAATCTGGGTCAGCCATTCTGCTGCGGTGGGACCTTGCGAGTTGTCCATGCGCATATCCAGTGGGCCATCTTTCATAAAACTGAAACCACGTTCAGCCTGATCCAGCTGCGGTGAAGAAACACCAAGATCCGCCATCACCCCATCGACGTGTTCAATGCCCAGCTCAGCCAATGCCTCTTTCAGATCAGCAAAGCTGGCATGAATAATTTTAAAACGTGAATCTTCTTGTTCGAGTTCAGCCGCTACAGCCAGTGCTTGTGGATCTTTATCAAAGGCATAGACGCGTGCATTTTCATCTAATTTGGACAGCAATAAACGCGTATGTCCACCACGGCCAAAGGTACCATCCACATAAGTTCCCGTATTGCGACCCGCCAACAAGGCATCAATCGTTTCGTGAAGTAATACAGAAATATGTGACATAAAAACTCAATCAATAGGGGGGAAAATTTAACTGCACATTATCACCCTGTTTAGGCAAAGCTCCAAACGACTTTTTGTAGATAAATATTACTTTCCATAGAGAAAACCGTTTTAGCATTTTCTGCCACAAAAAAAGCCTCCTGTTCAGGAGGCTTTTTTACCAGCAAGAGGACTTCGCAGATCAATTAACGTTTGCTGTTATAAATCTGGTCGAAAATTGCACCATTCACAAAATGGGTTTTCTGTGCATTGGCCCAACCACCAAAGACCTCATCAATGGTAAAGGTTTTGATTTTCGGGAACTGTGCCGAATATTTCGCTAATACTTTTTCATTACGTGGACGATAGAAATGTTTAGCTGCCATTTCCTGACCCAATGGTGAATACAGGTAATTGATATAACCTGTTGCTAGCCATTTATTGCCATTTTTCTCTACGGTACGATCCACAATCGCCACTGACGGTTCAGTCAAAATGGTAATTGATGGATAGACGATATCAAACTTGTTTTTACCCAAGGTCTTTTGCGTGACCAAGGCTTCATTTTCCCAAGTCAGCAATACATCGCCAATCCCACGCTCGGCAAAGGTGGTCATTGAAGCACGTGCAGCAGAATCCATCACTTTCACGTTCTTATAAAGTTTGCCAACAAAATCCTGTGCTTTAGCTTTATTGCCGCCTGGCTGTTTCTCGGCATAACCCCATGCAGACAGATACACCCAACGCGGCAAACCGCCCGTTTTCGGGTTTGGCGTAATAATTTGCACGCCTGGTTTTGTTAGGTCATTCCAGTCCTTGATGCCTTTCGGGTTGCCCTTGCGGACCATGAATACGATCGTCGAAGTATAAGGTGCCGAGTTGTGTGGGAATTCCTTTTGCCAGCCCGGCTGAATCTGACCAGATTTCACAATTTCTTCGATGTCATTGGCCAGCGCCAAAGTCACCACATCACCTTTCAGGCCATCGACCACAGAACGCGCCTGTTTGCCCGAACCGCCATGAGACTGCTTGAAATTCACATCCAGACCGGTGCGGTTTTTCCAGTAAGTCCCAAATGATTTGTTAAATTCATCATAGAACTCACGCGTGGCATCATAGGATACATTCAGAAACTGACGGTCTGTTGCTTGTGAAGCAGTCGCGGTCATGCCTAAACCAGTCGCCAACAAGGCAGCACTAAATAACGATTTTAATTGAGTTTTCATGGCAGCACAGAGTTTATCTTCATTAGATATAACTATATGAAATAAAATCATTTATCGCAATTCACCCTACAACATCACAACACGATAAAATGAAAGGTTTTTCTGACTTAATATTTTGTTTTTAAAAGGAAAATACAGTTTATTATTCTACTTATATCTAAGATATAGAATTTTATGCATTAGATATAAAGAAAATGGATAACACTTTAGCCATTTTCTTTATTCCATCTGGACTACAGCTTACTTATCTTTTTTCATTGTAAATCTGGTCATAAATCGCCCCATTCACAAGATGTGTTTTTTGCGCTTTGGCCCAACCACCAAAGACTTTATCAATGGTAAAGGTCTGGATTTTCGGAAACTGGGCTGAATATTTGTTAGCGACTTTGGCATCCCGCGGACGGAAGAAATATTTCGCAGCAAGCTCCTGCCCTTTCGGTGAATATAAATAGTTCAAATAGCCTTTTGCCAGATGGGTAGTGCCATTTTTATTCACGTTCTTATCGACAATCGCTACCGATGGTTCGGCCAGAATTGAAATCGATGGATAGACAATATCGTACTTGTCTTTACCCAGACCTTGCGTCGCCAGCAAGGCTTCATTTTCCCAGGATAAAAGCACATCACCAATGCCGCGCTCGGCAAACGTCGTCAGTGAACCACGGGCACCGGAATCTAAAACTTTGACATTTTGATAAAGTTTTTTCACCAGCTCTTTGGCTTTCGCATCATTACCGCCTGGCTGTTTCAGTGCATAACCCCAAGCAGACAGGTAGATCCAACGCGGTGCGCCACCAGTTTTCGGGTTTGGGGTAATAATGTCCACACCCGCTTTGGTCAGATCATTCCAGTCTTTGATTTGCTTTGGATTGCCTTTACGCACCAAGAATACAATCGTAGACGTATAGGGTGCCGAATTACTCGGAAACTCTTTTTGCCAGTCTTTCTCGATTAAACCGGCATTGACGATTTCTTCGATATCATTGGCCAAGGCCAAGGTTACGACATCGGCCTGCAAACCATCGACCACTGAACGCGCCTGCTTGCCTGAACCGCCATGCGACTGTTTAAAATTAACCGTTTGTCCGGTTTTCTGCTTCCAGAACTTGCCAAATTCTTCGTTATATTCCTGATAAAATTCACGGGTCGGGTCATAAGAGACATTCAGGAAATCTTTGGCGACGGAATTCTGTACAGCTGTTCCAACTAAAATTGTCAAGATTGCGGATGCTATTATTTTTTTCATCTGATGTAACTCTTTGTTTATATGAGCTGCACTATACAAATCAAAAATAAGCATAACAATCATGCATTTATAACAATATCTACAATCTATTGATGATTTTGAGATATCTTCTAACAATTAAATCCGGATACATATTCTGCTAGAAAAGTAATCTTCTGCTACAATATAAGACAGTTCTTCACGCTCTCTTCACAGTTGTCTGTTAAAAATAGGCCACCAAAACAGGAAATTACGATTTTTGGTAATTTTCCACAGAGTTATATTATTTCTTTTGTAAAAAATGTGACTTGGTTCTACTTCTTTATGATCAACTGTGATTAAATTGTAGGCAGAGTATTAAAAAAACATTTTTAACAAAATAAAACCAACCCGAAGTAAGGAGGAAGTTTGGATATGAAATTTACATTATTCACAGCCAGCATCCTAAGCCTGATTATGTTGTTCTCGATTCAACTCGGTCATGCCGTCGTTGTGAAGACAGATTTGCCGAAGCCTACAGTAAGCACTGTTGAAAGCAAGACTTCGCCGATTGAAAAAGCGATTCAGCAACAAAAAACTGAAAAAACACTTCAAACAGAAGATAATCTCAAAGTCTTGACTGCATTTAAAGTCGCACCTTCGCAAAATTTCTTTGCAGAACAGAATTACCGCTTCACCCGCTTTGTCCAAAGTATTTTTTCGAGCGCTCATTCTTAATCAGCCTCAACAGCGCTGAATATTCCCGGATTTAAAAGCCACATCATTCAATGTTGAATAAAGCATTAAGTGATGTGGCTTTTTCGCTATAATAGCTGCAATTTTATATCTAAGATTAGATCCGGCTATGACTGTTCGTACTCGTATTGCACCTTCTCCTACTGGTTTTCCGCATGTAGGTACTGCCTATATCGCCTTGTTTAACTTATGTTTTGCTAAACAGCATGGCGGTGAATTCATTCTTCGTATTGAAGATACTGACCAACTGCGCTCAACGCCTGAATCTGAAAAAATGATCCTGGATTCATTGCGCTGGTTGGGTCTGAACTGGTCTGAAGGTCCTGATGTCGGTGGCCCGCATGCGCCGTACCGCCAGTCAGAACGTATGGATATCTATAAAAATTATGCCTTGGAACTGGTAGAGAAAGGTCATGCCTTCTACTGTTTCGCAACTGCAGAAGAACTGGATCAAATGCGTGCAGAACAGCAGGCACGTGGAGAGTCGCCACGTTATGATGGTCGTGGTCTAAATCTTTCTGAAGAAGAAGTGGAGCGTCGTTTGGCCGCTGGTGAACCACATGTGATTCGCATGAAAGTACCGACTGAAGGTGTATGTAAATTCAATGACATGCTGCGTGGCGAAGTCGAGATTCCATGGGCGCAAGTAGACATGCAAATCCTGCTGAAAACCGATGGCCTACCAACCTACCACTTGGCTAACGTAGTAGATGATCATTTGATGCAAATCACCCACGTAATTCGTGGTGAAGAATGGATTCCATCTGCGCCGAAACATCAGTTGCTGTATCAATATTTTGGTTGGGAAATGCCGATACTATGCCACATGCCACTGCTGCGTAACCCGGATAAATCTAAGCTGTCTAAACGTAAAAACCCGACCTCAATTAACTATTACAGAGACATCGGTGTACTGCCTGAAGCCTTGTTGAACTACTTGGGTCGTATGGGCTGGTCAATGCCAGATGAAAGTGAAAAATTCACTTTGGCTGAAATGATTGAGCATTTTGATATCAAACGTGTATCCCTCGGTGGTCCGATCTTTGATGTTGAGAAATTGAACTGGTTAAATGGTCAATGGATCAAGGCACTCAGCCCGGCTGAACTTCTAGACACCTTATTGGCCTGGAAAGCAGATCGTGCCAAATTAGAAGAAATTGCAGCTGCGATTCAACCGCGTATTAACCTGCTGTCTGAAGCTGTGAACTGGTCTGCACATTATTTCAACCATTTCCCGACCCTGTCTAAAGAACAGTTTGAAAGCAAGAAACTGTCGGATGAACAGGTACGTCAAAGTCTTCAATTCGCAATTTGGCGTTTAGAAAGCCTGTTTACTTGGAATAACGACACGGTGAGCCAGACCTTGATGGACTTGGCGACACAGATGGAAATCAAGCTACGTGATTTCATGCCTGCGTTCTTTATTGCGATTGCCGGTTCGACAGCCTCTACCCCAGTCATGCAAACGATGGTGACCATTGGTCCGGATTTAACCTTTGCACGTTTACGTCATGCGCTAGAAATTGTCGGTGGTCCAAGCAAAAAAGAGCTGAAAGTCTGGGAAAAACTCAATGAAAGCTTAAAGTTGCCGAAAAATGAAGCAATTGATCAAGCTTAATTAATTTTTGTGTTGACGTGTGAGCGCGATATCCCTAATATAGCGCTCACACAGACTGGGGTCATAGCTCAGTTGGTAGAGCGCTACAATGGCATTGTAGAGGTCAGGAGTTCGATCCTCCTTGACTCCACCAAATCAAGTCTTGCTTTAGCTGTGTTATTTGCCTCAATTGTCCCTATCGTCTAGAGGCCTAGGACATCGCCCTTTCACGGCGGTAACCGGGGTTCGAATCCCCGTAGGGACGCCATATTCAAGATCATCGTAATATATATGGTGATCTTATAAAAAACCCAAGCATTGCGACTTGGGTTTTTTATTGTCTGTATATTTTATGTTGGGCAATATTTCGGTTTCTTCGCATCTTCCGATAAAATAATCAGTAATTTAGAATTTTGGAGTTGTAATGCAATATCGTTGCCCTAAGTGTCAAAGCCCGAAAATCATGCCAGTGGCCCAGCCAGGTCAAGCAGCTCCACGTCCAGTGGTTCCTAAAAGCTTAATGTTTCTGGTCCCTGCCCTGTTCCTTTTGCTATTACTGGTTATTATTAGTATCGCGATGTGGATTTTTGGCGATGGTGCAGGTACCACTTTACAGACTGCCACTGTGATCGTCTTTATTTTTTCCTTGATCGCAGGCTTTATGTTCTATAAGGACTTACCTGATTTTAAAATTTCAATGCAGGCATTCATGCAAACCCAAAAGAAATGGAAATGCCGTGAATGTAATCATGAGTGGGAAATCTAATTTACCCTCCACCCTATAATAAACATAAAAAACCAGCCCTGAGGCTGGTTTTTTTATTTACAAAAGTCGGAGATGATTAAACACCGATTTTGCGATATTTTTGACGCTTCGCTACAAGATCATCACCATCACGCTTACGGCGATATTCTTCAAACTCAGCATAGTTACCGGTGAAGAATTCAGGTGTTTCACCTTCGAATGACAAGATGTGCGTTGCAATACGGTCCAGGAACCAACGGTCATGCGAGATCACCATCACAGTACCTGGGAATACCAGAATGGCATCTTCAAGTGCACGCAAGGTTTCGATATCCAAGTCGTTTGATGGTTCATCGAGTAGGATAACGTTTGCGCCCATTTGCAGGATTTTCGCAAGTTGTAAACGGTTACGCTCACCACCTGACAATTGACCTACGCGTTTTTGCTGATCTTGGCCTTTAAAGTTAAAGCGACCGATATACGCACGAGATGCGATTTCGTAATCACCAATCTTCAAGATGTCTAGACCGCCAGACACTTCTTCCCAAACGGTTTTGTTGTTATCTAAGGTGTCACGGATCTGACCGACATAAGCCACTTTAACCGATTCACCCAGCGTTACCGTACCGGTATCTGGTTGCTGTTCACCAGTCATCATACGGAATAGCGTGGTTTTACCTGCACCGTTCTCACCCACGATACCCACAATTGCAGCAGGTGGTACTGTGAACGTTAAATCTTTGTACAGTAAGCGATCACCAAACGATTTGCTGATGCCTTCAACTTCTACAACCTTGTTGCCCAGACGTGGGCCAGGTGGAATGTAGATTTCAGAGGTTTCGTTACGTTGCTGGAATTCGCGTGAGTTAAGCTCTTCAAAACGCTCCATACGCGCTTTGTTTTTCTTTTGCTGACCTTTGGCATTTGAACGAACCCATTCAAGTTCTTTTTTCAATGCTTTAGCAAAAGATTCTTCCTGCTTGTTCTCTTGCTCTAAACGGGCATTTTTTTGCTCAAGCCAAGAAGAGTAGTTACCTTGATACGGAATACCCATACCACGGTCAAGCTCAAGGATCCATTCTGCAACGTTATCCAGGAAGTAACGGTCATGCGTAATCGCAACGATGGTACCCGGGAAGTCTTTCAAGAAACGTTCCAACCAAGATACAGATGAAGCATCTAAATGGTTCGTCGGTTCATCGAGAAGCAACATGTCTGGTTTAGACAGAAGTAAACGGCAAAGTGCCACACGGCGGCGTTCACCACCTGAAAGCTTAGATACATCTGCATCCCAAGCAGGCAAGTTCAATGCTGCAGCTGCTTGATCCATCTGGTTCGCAAGGTTATGCGCATCCCAAGTCTGGATAATCGCTTCAAGCTTCTCTTGCTCTTTCGCAAGTGCATCGAAATCCGCATCTTCTGCTGCATATTCAGCAAAGACTTCATCCAGACGTGCCAAGGCATCAAGCGGTTCACGTAAACCATCTTCGACGTTACCACGAACGTCTTTGCTTTCGTCTAAAGGTGGTTCTTGCTCAAGATAACCGATTTTTGTACCCGGTTGCGCACGCGCCTCACCAGAGAAATCTTTATCTACGCCCGCCATAATACGAAGCAAGGTAGATTTACCTGCACCGTTTAAACCAAGCACACCAATTTTAGCGCCTGGGAAAAATGATAAGGAGATGTCTTTCAGGATTTCGCGCTTAGGCGGAACCATCTTCGACACTCGGTTCATCGTGTAAATATATTGGGCCACGTAGGACTCCTCAACTGAAAAACCAAATGGGGTTAAAACAACCACCCCAGCTCAAAAAAGAGCGAAAAAATAATCGGCTATTATACGCAGAAAGCAGCGAAAACATAAGCCATTGCCATGAACTTCAATGCATTGTTACAAGTTTCTTGCTGATGTTTTTTTAAACAACTGTTTTCAGTAAAATAAATGACTCAAATCCAGGTCGATATATGAATATTTCATATATTTATTTCAATAAAATTGCACTTTTACTCATATGTGAAAATGCTACACTCAAGCCATAAACTTAAACAAGAAGATCAAACAGAATGAGCTATAAAGCAGAAACCCTTGCGATTCATGCAGGTTATACCCCTGAAGCAACCACCAAAGCTGTGGCAGTACCGATTTACCAAACCACGTCTTATGCCTTTGACAATACTCAACATGGGGCCGATCTCTTTGATTTAAAGGTTCAGGGCAATATCTATACCCGAATTATGAACCCGACCACTGCGGTTCTGGAACAACGTGTTGCAGCGCTTGAAGGTGGAATTGGCGCCCTGGCTTTGGCCTCTGGCATGGCTGCGATTACTTATGCGATTCAAACCATTGCTGAAGCCGGTGACAACATTGCTTCTGTGTCAACGCTTTACGGCGGTACCTATAACCTGTTTGCCCATACCCTGCCAAAACAGGGTATTGAAGTCCGTTTCTTTGATTATGAACAACCGGAAAGTCTGCGTGACTTGATTGATGAAAAAACCAAACTGGTCTTTGTCGAATCGATTGGTAACCCGCTGGGTAATATTATTGATCTGGAAGCCATTGCTAAAATTGCACATGAATATGGCGTGCCGGTCATTGTCGACAATACTGTTGCCACCCCAGTACTACAAAAATCTTTCGATTTCGGTGCGGATATTGTAGTGCATTCCCTGACCAAATATATCGGTGGTCATGGCAATTCCATTGGCGGCATCATTGTGGATAGCGGTAAATTCCCGTGGGGTAAATACCCTGAACGTTTCCCTGCCCTGAATACGCCTGACCCAAGCTACCACGGCGTCAACTACGTCGAGGTTTTGGGTGAAGCTGCTTATATCGCTCGTGCCCGTGTGGTGCCGCTACGCAATACCGGCGCTGCGATCAGTCCGCAGAATGTGTTTTTGATTCTGCAAGGTCTGGAAACCTTAAGCCTACGGATGGAACGTCATACCAAAAACGCACTGAAAGTCGCTGAATATCTGCAAAAACATCCGAAAGTGAAATGGGTCAATTACGCTGGCCTGAAAGATCATCCACAGCATGCCTTGGCACAAAAATATGTGAAAGGTAAACCGTCTGCCATTCTGACCTTTGGGGTAGAACATGGTCTCGAAGGCGGCACACGTTTTATTGATGCCCTGCAATTGTTCACCCGTCTGGTCAATATCGGCGACGCTAAAAGTCTGGCCTGCCATCCGGCGACTACTACGCATCGTCAGTTGAATGCTGAAGAACTGAAATCTGCCGGTGTCAGTGAAGATATGGTTCGTCTTTCCATTGGTATTGAACATATTGATGACCTGATTGCCGATCTGGAACAGGCGCTGGCGACCGTTTAAAAACGGTGCCCGAGCCGATTCGAAACCTCATCATTTTGGTGAGGTTTTTTTATTTATTTTCTAAAACAGCCACTTGCTTTGCTTTTTATTTTCATGTTAAAAGTTAAATGAAAGAGTGAACACAAATAGAGCAATTACTCTAATTTTTATTTTAATTTCAATAGTTTAATTTATAGATTTTCCTGAAGAATTGGTTATCATATCTGGACTCACCTTCGCTCTCATCTTCTGTTAGAGCGCCATAGACCTTTAATAAAAATAATTTGAACGCTGACTTCAAATTAGGGATAACAAATGTGAAAACTAGACTACACAAACAACTGGAAAAATCTGTTGCAGGTAAAACCGTCCTGATCACCGGCGCATCCAGCGGTATTGGGTTAACGACGGCACATCAACTGGCCGATGCAGGTGCGCATGTTTTACTGGTGGCCCGTACTCAAGAAACCCTAGAACAAGTAAAAGCAGACATTGAAGCCAAAGGCGGCAAAGCCTCAATCTTTCCATGCGATTTAAACAATATGGAGGCGATTGATGAGGTCTCCAAACAGATCATTGCCTCAGTCGATCATATTGATATTCTGATCAATAATGCGGGTCGTTCGATTCGTCGCGCCGTGCATGAATCGGTCGACCGCTTCCATGATTTTGAACGAACCATGCAGCTGAACTATTTCGGCGCCGTGCGTCTGGTCATGAATATCCTGCCGCAAATGATGATTCGTCGCGCGGGTCATATCATTAACATCAGTTCGATTGGCGTACTGGCCAATGCCACCCGTTTTTCGGCCTATGTTGCTTCAAAAGCTGCGCTGGATGCCTTTAGTCGCTGTCTGTCTGCAGAAGTACATTCGCATAAAATCGCCATCACCTCGATCTATATGCCTTTGGTACGCACTCCGATGATTGCACCAACCAAAATTTATAAATACGTCCCGACACTTTCTCCGGAACAGGCAGCTGACCTGATTGCCTATGCCATCGTGAAACGTCCGAAGAAAGTTGCGACCGGTTTGGGTCGTCTGGCCTCGATTACTTATTCGATTGCTCCGGATATCAACAATGTTCTGATGTCGATTGGTTATAACCTGTTCCCAAGTTCAAGTGCCTCTGTGGGTCAACCACAAAAATTAAATTTGGTGCAAAAAGCATATGCACGGCTGTTCCCGGGCGAACACTGGTAATTTTTACTGGGATAATTTCCTGAAAATACGAGCCGCCGATCGGGCGGCTTTTTTGATGTCTCAGTTTTAAATCTCTAGGTGAAAGCAAGCTCATCTGGATCACACACGACATAGCCTGTCTTTATCGACACAGATTTTTGCCGCAAATGCTGCGAGATCACGTACACTATCTGCGGATATTTCCTATCCGTATTTTTATATTTTGATTGAAATGATGGAAACCCTTATGAACAACGCGCAATGGCTCGATGAAGTAAAATTTAACGAACAAGGATTAGTCCCTGCCATTGCCCAGCATCATCAAACTGGTCGTGTCTTGATGGTGGCTTGGATGAATCGTGAAGCGCTGGCACTGACGGCTGAGAAAAACCAAGCCGTGTATTTCTCCCGTTCACGTAGCAAGTTATGGCATAAGGGCGAAGAATCAGGACATTTTCAAACGGTACATGAAATCCGTCTGGACTGTGATGCCGATGTAATTGTGCTGCAAATTGAACAGCATGGCGGCATTGCCTGCCATACCGGTCGCGAATCCTGTTTCTATCGCAAACTCACGCCAAATGGCTGGGAAATTGTCGATGCACAGTTGAAAGATCCCTCTGCGATTTATGGCGAAAAATCCACGAATCCGCATACGCTGGCGATGGAAGCGTCAACCGCCCAATCTGAACAGGTCGAAGTCCTGTCTTATCTGGGTCAGATGATGGCAGAACGCAAACAGGCCGATCCGGACTCCTCTTATGTGGCCAAGTTGTACCATAAAGGCCTGAACAAGATTCTGGAAAAAGTCGGTGAAGAAAGCTTTGAAACTGTGCTGGCAGCCAAAGACTTTGATCAGGATGCTTCGGCAGACCGTAAAAATGATCTGATCTATGAAGTGGCAGATCTTTGGTTCCATACCATTGTGATGCTGGGTTACTTCGACCTGGATGTGCAATTGGTATTAAATGAACTGGCACGTCGCCAAGGCTTATCCGGCCTGGTTGAAAAAGCCAACCGTCAGCATTAAGCCTTGAATTCATCTGTGTCTGATTTAAAAAAACCGACCGCGACCTATGAGCAGGCCACTGCCATTGATAACGCACGTCTGGGTAAATCCTTTAAGGTGATTGCCTATGCGGGCACAGGTAAAACCACTACCCTGCAAATGATCAGTGATGCCATGCCACAAAGACGTGGCATGTATCTGGCTTTTAACAAGGCCATTGCCAGTGAAGCGCAGGCCAAGTTTCACCGAGGTGTCGATTGCCGCACTTTTCACTCGCTGGCGTTTCGCAGTGTTCCACGTGGAGTCACTGACAAACTGCGCTTGCCACGCTTGAGTCCAAGTTTTATTGCCAAAGAATACCGGCTTGAACCGATGACCATGCGCCGTATGATGGGTGGGCGTTATGAAAAATATGTATTGATGCCTTCTCGTCTGGCAAGTTTGGTTGCCAATGCGGTCGGCTATTTCTGCTCGACCAGTTCGCAGTATCCTGCCCCGCGGCATATTCAGGCGCCAAGCTGGCTGCATTCGGATGATATCGAGACTTTACAGAAGAAACTTTATCCGGCAGTCGAGCGACGCTGGTTAGAGTCGATTGATCCAAATCATCAGGCCGGCATCGGTCATGACATTTACCTGAAACTCTGGGCGCTGTCTGAACCGAATATCCCGGCCGATTATGTGCTATTCGATGAGGCACAGGATGCCGATCCCTTAATGCTGGGGATTTTGCTGAAACAGCGCAGCACCCAGGTGATTTATGTCGGAGACGCGCATCAGCAGATTTATGCCTGGCGTGGTGCAGTCAATGCCATGCAGCAACTGCCCTTACCAGAATCACGTCTGACCACCTCATTTCGTTTCGGTCCTGAAATTGCCCTGAATGCCAATGCCATTTTAGGTGCCTTAAATGAAACTGTGCCTTTACTCGGCAATCCGCAATTAGACTCTAAAGTCGTGAATAAACCGCATACCAAAATGCGCGATGCAATTTTATGCCGGACCAATGCCCGCGCCATGGAATTGTTATTAGCGGGTTTAGTTCGTGGTGATAAAGTCAGCCTGCAAGCCGACCATGTCAAACTGAATCGTTTTGTCGATGCGGCTGCCATGCTGAAACAGGGCAAACGTGTGGTTGATGTGCCGGAACTAGCCTGGTTCAACTCCTGGCATGATGTCCATGAATATTGTGAAACCAATGAAGGTAGTGACATCAAGCCACTGGTCAAACTGGTGGACGAACATGGGACTGATCCACTAAAGAAAGCCCTGGCTAAAATCACCCCAATTGCCCAAGCCGATTATATTATTTCCACGGCACACAAGGCCAAAGGTCTGGAATGGGATCGGGTTCATATTGAAGATGACTATCAATTTAAGCTGAATGAAAAAGACCATAAAATTAGTGATGAAGAATTAAGATTACTTTACGTGGCCTGTACACGTGCTAAAGTGAGTTTAAATATTCATCACATTTATGACCTGATTCAGCAACTGAAGATCAAAATGCCACAGTCGCTTCGGCAGGCAGTCGGTTAAAGTGCATGGCATGGATGTAAACCTCATAGGACAGGTGATCTATGCACATCCAAGCGTTTCAACTGAAACATACCCTGCATTTTTCCGACATTCAGCTTCAGTTTAATTATCCGCAATGCCCGGTCACCTTGATTCTGGGCAATCAGGGAACTGGCAAAACTACGCTTTTACGTTTTAGCTATCAGGCACTGACCTGGTTTGCAGCCCGTTATCGCGACAGCCGTGCTGCCGGTCTTGTGATGCAAGATCAGGACATCATGCAAAACCGGCTGCAATCCAAAATTGACATCCGGATTGGTTTTCCTAAAGAGATGGGCAGCTTGCCAGAATCCAGTCAGTCTGAGCCTGCGAACCTACAAAGCTGTTCATGGCAAATCTACAAGACCCTAAACAGTCAGGGTCTGGGTTTTAGCAAAGCAGAAACCTCACAGCTTGAAAGCATGCTCAGCCTGTATCACAAAGCCCGCTTGCACGATCCCCTGCTCGGTTTGCCGCTAATTGCCTATTATCCTGCTGAACGCTTTACCAATGAAGTCAATCTGCTCAGCAAAAATAACCCGGCCATTCTCCAGTCCGCACATGCTTATGAAATCGCTGCGATTCCTTTCACCACCTTTGCTCGTTTTTTTGAATGGTTTCGTGAAATCAGTGATATTGAAAATGCGCAAAGTGCCAAGATTATGGACCAGATTTTGGCGCGTGCCTTGCAGCAGCCTGAAAACAGTCGCGGAGATGAACTGGCTCGGCAGATCGAGAAAGCCCAGGCACATCTGCATGCACCAAATCTCACCGCTTTAAAACAGGCCCTGTCGCTGATCATGCCAGAAGTCAGCCAGATATATTTAAAATACCAGCCCAAGCTGCAACTGATGGTAACCTATCAGCAACAGACCTTTAGCTTCCAGCAACTGCCCAACAGTATCCGCAACTGGATTGCGCTGGTGGGTGATATTGTGCGGCGTCTTTGTCTATTGAATCCCAATAGTTTATTTCCATGTCAGGAAGGTACAGGTGTTTTACTGATTGATGCGATTGATCATCAACTGGATCAGGAGATGGCAGCAGTAATCCTGTCACGCCTGCATCAGGCTTTTCCTAACTTGCAGATTATTGCGACCGGCAACCGGCCTGAATTACTGGAACAGGCACACGCCTTTCAATGTCTGAAACTGGAAAATAAACAGCTGCACCCCATTCATCTTGAAAGTATGAAAACCCAGTTTGATCAGATCTACGCAGAGCTGGAACTGCAGCGAAATAAAGATATCTCGCCCGAAGATACTTTATTGGAAACGGTCACCGAACCCATCACACCGCTTGCTGTATTGCAAATGATTCAACAACAGTTAAATCCGGAACAGCAACAAGAATTGCTCGCTTTACTTGCTCAGGAGCATCATCCGACGCTACCTCAGTCGCTCTAAACAGATTCAAAAAAATAAGAGCGACTGTTTGAGTAAACAAGGAAGCCTTTTCAGCATTCTCTTTTTGCCCTGATTAAACTATTTTGAGTCAAATTTACAATCAATGCCTGCAATTTAATCTTAATTTTCGGTCACTTCTGGATGATCTGTTTAAGCATGCAGCGCCTGTTAAAACCGAGCCGGCGTATAATTTATAAGTTCTACATAAAAACGTTGATGTTGTTGTTATCCTGTAATATGATCGGTTTTATTTGCGAATTTCATTGTAAAATCGGAATTTGCTATCGTTTATAAGTTGCGCAATACAACTGTTTTATATTCTTTTTGAATATTCTTTTGGCTTTCAAGATTGAGAAGTTTGGGTCGCTCCTTGTGGTTCTGTAGTCCTTGAAAGATAAAGATTCACCTTAGGTTGGTCAAAACCTAAATCATGACAATGGATACGAGTGTGCTGCCGATTATTATATTGTTACCGTTAGTATTAGGCACAACCCTTGTCTCGTGGCTGAAGCAATTTTCGCGCGGGGTAACGGCTTTAGGGGCAATTGGTGTCAGCCTCAGCAGTTTCTTATTATTATTGAGTCAGGCGCCTGCCATATTTGACGGCGCAGTGATGACCCAGACCTGGTCCTGGCTGCCCCAGCTCGGCATCGATTTCAGTTTTCGCCTGGATTCTCTGGGACTGCTGTTTGCCTTGCTGATCAGCGGAATTGGTACCCTGATTTATATTTATGCCTATTATTACCTTAATCCAAAAAATTCACTGAGCAAACTGTATCTCCTGCTGATGCTGTTTATGGCGGCGATGCTCGGAATTTCATTGTCGAATAACCTGATTATCTTATTGGTTTTCTGGGAACTAACCAGTATTTCCTCCTTCTTGCTGGTAGGTTACTGGAGCAATTACGAAGCGGCACAACGTGGCTCACGTATGGCCCTGACCATTACCGGAATGGGTGGTCTGGCGATGCTGGGCGGTTTTGTCCTGCTCGGTCAAATTACCGGCACCTATCAGCTTGATCAAATCCTGATGATGACTGAACAGATTCAGTCCCATCATTTATTTGTTCCAACCTTGTTGCTGATTTTACTCGGCGCCTTTACCAAAAGTGCGCAGTTCCCGTTTCACTTCTGGTTGCCCAATGCCATGGCTGCACCGACACCGGTCTCTGCCTATTTGCACTCGGCCACCATGGTCAAAGCCGGTTTATTCCTGGTAGCACGTTTGCTCCCGATCTTTGCCGGTGCTGCACTGTTTCATAATATTGTGACCTTTGTTGGTCTGTTTACCCTGTGCATGGCCGCCTTCTTTGCCATTTTTAAGGAAGACCTGAAAGGCTTGCTCGCCTATTCCACCATCAGCCATTTAGGTCTGATCATGTGTCTGCTCGGGATTGGTTCACCATTGGCTGTTGCAGCAGCGATTTTCCATATTATTAACCATGCCACCTTTAAAGCGGCACTGTTTATGATTGCCGGCATCATCGATCATGAATCCGGGACTCGTGACTTACGTAAACTGTCTGGCCTATGGCAATTACTGCCATTTACCGCCACGCTGACCATGATCACGGCAGCATCCATGGCGGGTGTACCGTTGACCAATGGTTTCCTGTCTAAGGAAATGTTCTTTACCGAACTGGTCGCCAGTTTAAGTGGTCCACTTATGGTCGGCTCTGCTATTGTCGCGACACTGGCCGGGATTTTTGCGGTGGCTTATTCCATTCGACTGGTGCATGGAGTCTTTTTCGATGGTCCGCTAGGCAAGCAGGTCCCGAATAAAGATGCACATGAACCTGCCTTTGGTATGCGCGCACCGGCCACTTTGTTAGCAATTTTATGTATTTTAGTCGGTCTATTACCGGCTCTTCTGGTGGAAAAAATTGTCAACAGCACTACTCAAGCCACCACCCAGAATTTTGCCTTTGAAGGCACTCATCTGGCGCTTTGGCATGGTTTCAACCTGCCCCTTCTGATGAGTGTGATTTCTCTGCTCGGCGGAATAATCTTTTACTTTTCTCTCGCCAAAGGTGGCGCCTTACGTGAAATCGACCTGGATCCAAAACTGGGCCGCTTACAGGGCCGAGTGCTGTTCGACCTGTTTTTGAAAAATTTGCTGCTGAATTCACGCCGTTTCCGCCGTGCCACTGAAAATGGCAAATTGCAAAGCTATTTATTGTGGATTGTAATTTTTACCGTCGGGCTGGTGGGGTTCCCATTACTCAGCAATGCAGTGGGTACGGGTACACGCGAGCTGACCCATGCCCCTGCCCTGGCGATTATCTTGTGGTTACTGCTGTTCTCTGCCTGCTGGATGCTGCTGTGGTTCCATCATGAGCGGATTAAAGCGGTACTGATTAGCGGTGCAGTCGGCCTGGTCGTCACCATGGTCTTTATCGGCTTCTCGGCGCCCGATCTGGCATTGACCCAGATTACGGTCGATGTGGTCACCACGGTTCTACTACTGATGAGTTTATCTTTACTGCCTCAGTTAACACCGTATGAATCGAGTCCGACCCGTCGCTGGCGTGATGCCATTATTGCCTTGGGCGGCGGTCTCGGGATTGCGGCAATTGCCTGGCTGATCATGACCCGTGATCACAATTCCATTTCATGGTTCTTCCTGCAACAGTCGATTCCACTGGGCGGCGGAACCAATGTCGTGAATGTAATTCTGGTCGATTTCCGTGGTTTCGATACCTTCGGCGAAATTACTGTACTCGGCATTGCAGCGATTGGTGTACTCAGCCTGATGGATGGCATGCGTGCGCATGGCACCACCATGACCCAGGGCCTGACCTATCGTTTTAACCCATCCCCGCTGATGTTGCGTATTACCGCATCCTGGATTTTGCCGGTCGCGCTGGTAGTCAGCCTGTATATCTTTATGCGTGGCCATAACCTGCCGGGCGGTGGTTTTATTGCCGGACTAGTGACTTCACTGGCACTTATTATTCAATATATCGCAGTGGGACAGGACAAAACCGAACAGTTGCTTGGCGCCAAATCCGGTCGCCTGTATGAAATCTGGATCGGGATCGGCTTAACGATTGCAGGATTGACTGGAATCGCAGCCTGGTTCTGGTCACGTCCATTCCTGACCAGTGCACATATTTATGTCTCTCCGCCAATGATTGGAGAAATGCATTTGGCTTCGGCTGCGCTGTTTGATGTTGGCGTCTATGTCACTGTTGTGGGTGCAACGATGCTGATGATTTCAGTCTTGGGCGATTCACGTCACTCAAGCATGACTGGCCCTGTACCAAGAGGATAATAGAATGATCAGTTTAGAATTTTTATTAGCCTCTGCGATTGGCCTGCTGACGGCCACAGGCATTTATCTGATCCTACGTGCCCGTACCTTCCCGGTAGTGTTGGGTCTCGCCATGATTGGTTATGCAGTCAACCTGTTTTTATTTGCCATGGGCCGAATTCAGATGAATTCGCCTGCAGTATTGACTGAAGCCTCGAAAGTGACCGATCCCCTTCCTCAGGCACTGGTGCTGACAGCCATCGTGATTGGCTTTGCCACCACTGCCTTTATTGTCCAACTGGCATTGCGTAGCCGCTACGAATCAGGAACAGACCACGTTGACTCCAAAGAAGAAATACCAAATCTTGACCCGCGCGAGGATGAGCCTTAATGACTGATCTTCTCAATTTCTGGAATCAACATACCCCTATTTTCAGTATTCTTTTACCGGCCTTTACCGCTTTTGTCCTGGTTCTTTTAGGCAACCCGGGTTCAGGCTCTCTGGCGACGGACTGGCGTCAGCCCTGGCGTCGGGGTATCAGCTATGTCTCAAGTATCTTGGGCCTGATCATTGCTGTCAGCTATTTAGTAGACAGTAGTCAGGGTCAGATCAATGTTTATACGCTGGGCGAATGGGTCGCACCTTTTGGTATTGTACTGGTTCTCGATCAGCTCTCTGCGATGATGCTGGTTTTGACCTATGCCCTTGCAGTGCCGGTGCTCTGGTATGCCAGTAAAGAATGGGATATGCGTGGGCGTTATTTCCATGCCATGGTGCATTTCCTGCTCATGGGTTTGACCGGTGCCTTCCTGACCGGTGACCTGTTTAACCTGTTCGTGTTTTTTGAAATATTGTTGATGGCATCCTATGTACTACTGCTACATGGACAAGGCAAGGCCCGTTTCCAGCTGGGAATCCATTACGTCACCATCAACCTGTTTGCTTCTGCCCTGTTCCTGATTGGACTCGGGATGATTTATGGCAGTGTCGGCAGTCTGAATATGGCAGATGTGGCCCGCTTGATGCCTACCCTCGCTGAAGATCAGCACAAGCTGGCGGTTGCTGGTGGATTAATGCTGTTTGTCGTGTTTGGAATTAAAGCAGCGATGTTACCGCTCGGCTTCTGGTTACCCAAAACCTATGCCGTAGCCACCACACCTGTGGCAGCACTCTTTACCATTATGACCAAAGTCGGGGTGTATGCAATTTTACGGATTAATGGAACTGTTTTTGATGATGAATACAGCCACCAGATTCTGATGAATTGCCTGCTGGTGATTGGTCTGATTACGTCGGTTTATGGCGTGATTTGTGCAATCGGCACAGAACGTCTGCGCCGTTTTATCGGCTTTATGGTGCTGTCTTCAGTCGGAACAATTCTGGTAGCAATCGGTATGAATACGACTGCAGCCTGGGCCGGTGCATTGTATTATATGGTGCACAGTACCCTGATTGGCGCAGCCTTTTATATCCTGTCAGGCTGGATTACCTCACAGCGCGGCGAATTTAAGGATCATTTTAAAATCGCGCCACTGATGAAACAGAACAAGCTGGTTTCGATTGTCTATTTCATCATTGCCTTGATGATGGCAGGCCTGCCACCGTTTAGTGGTTTCTTCGGTAAAGTCTTTATTTTGCAGGCTTCTGCCAATTCAGACTATCAGATGATTATTATCCTGACCATTTTATTGGTAAGCTTCCTCAGTATTCTGGCCTTTACCAGGGTTGGTTTCGTGCTGTTCTGGCGTTCGACCAGACCTGAGGATGACCTTAATTCTGAAGATTTTCACAAATATGAAGCTTTACCAAGTAAGGCACCGGCACGTAATGATCGTGTAATCTATCTATTGCTTGCTGGCCTGACTGCCTATGTGGTGTTTGCCGGACCGATCTATCAATATAATTATCAGACTGCGGAACAGATTAAAAATAATCCGGTTTATGAAGCTGCCTTGTTAAAACGCGATGCAGAAGGCCAGTTTATTAGTGTGCAACCTTTTGATCCAAGCTATTTACCTGAAACCAAGTACGGTGGTGAGACAGTCGATCCGAATGCACATCTGGTTCCTTATACGATTTCGGAAGCCACTCTGGAAGGTGAAAATATTTCTGAATTCAAGCAACGCCAGATTGATCAGCAGTATGTTGAACAAAACAGATATGATGATAATCAACTTAAACCGGTGGAGGGACCTTAATGGCTGTATCATTCCTGCAACGTTGGTTCCCGCATCCGCTAGTTTCTGTGATCGTTGGGCTAAGCTGGATTCTACTGGCACATAATCTGGAAGCTGGAACATTGCTTTTCGCGCTGGTTCTGGCGATTGTCATTCCGAAAATGGTTGCACCTTTTATTGACTATACCCCGAATATCCAGTGGGCTCCTGCCGTGCGCCTTTTCTTTGTCGTGGTTTGGGATATTGTAGTAGCCAATATTAAAGTCGCAAAACTGGTACTTGGTCCAACCAAGAACCTGCATCCAAAATGGTTTCGCGTGCCTTTGGAAACCGAGCATGAGGAAGTCAATGCCTTGCTGGCAATGATCATTACCACAACGCCCGGTACAGTATCTGCAGGCATTGATCAGGATCGTGGTGATATTCTGGTTCATGCCTTAAGCACAGAGGATGAAGCAGCAGAAATCGAAACAATCAAACAGCGCTACGAACAGCCTCTGATTGAAATTTTCAGCGCACAGACAGGAGAAAAAGCATGACTATTCTGCCTTATGCATTAATGATTTGCCTAGGTGCTATCACTGTCTCGATGTTACTCTGCCTGATCCGACTCATCACTGGCCCTTCTATCGTTGACCGGCTCTTGGCACTCGACACCCTGTTCCTGAATGCCACCTGTCTGATTGTCATTTTAGGGATTTACTGGAGTAGCAGCTTCCTGTTTGAAGGGGCCTTACTGGTTGCGATGCTTGGCTTTGTTTCGACTACAGCCTTGGCACGTTATTTCACCACTGGCCATGTGATCGACTAGGAGTTTTTAAATGTCCTTAATTTTAGAAATACTGGTGTCGATTTTTTTATTGATTGGTGCTTTCTTTATGTTGGTCGGCGGGATCGGTATGGTCCGTCTGCCCGATCTGTTTATGCGTCTGCACGCCCCGACCAAATCCAGTACTTTGGGCCTGGGCAGCTTTTTGATGGCCTCAATTCTGTTCTCGGCCATATATGGCCGTTTCGGTTTTGCTGAAGTGCTCATCACCCTGTTCGCCTTCATTACCGCACCGGTATCTGCCAATCTGATGGCACAGGCTGCATTACATTTGCGTTTACGCTCTTTGAGTGGCGAGGTTCCGGAAACGCTGGAACGCCCTCTGCCTTGGCAGCGCTCACGCCGTCGTACCTTTTATGAAAAGAAAATCAATCGTAATGATGATTTCGATTAATTGAGCAAGCAATTCAAGTTCTTTTAAATCTAAAAAAATCTAGAGATAAAAAAAGCCACCCGAAGGTAGCTTTTTTAGTCCTAAGACTTATTCATCATCTTTTTTTGCTTCAGCTTCAGGTAAGTCCTTCACTGCTTCAGCGATCAGACCAAACATATAGTTACCATATGCATTGGTCTTATCATAATGGAAACGTAGACGAGGCGTAATACGGGTTTTGATACGACGACTCAGCTCATGGCGCAAGAAACCAGATGCTTTGTTCAACACATCCAAAGTTTCTTTATTGGCTTCTTGGCTTTGCTCATCGCCAAGTTCACGTCCCATCACAGTGACATAAACTTCCGCATATCCCAGGTCTGGGCTCACCTTCACCGCAGAGATGGTCACGAGACCACCTAAGCGTGGATCTTTCAGCTCCTGACGGATCAGTTCTGACAACTCGCGTTGTACTGTATCCGCCATACGCTTCAGACGTTGACTACCCGCCATTAAAGACTCCGTTTAATCAGTTGAACATCGTACACTTCGATCTTATCAAGTGCTTTGATGTCTTTATAGCCTTTCACCGCAAGACCACATTCCATACCGGCACGAACTTCTTCAACCACTTCTTTGTAGCGACGAAGAGATTCAAGCTCGCCCTGGAACACAACCACATCATCACGTAATACGCGAATCGGTTTGTTACGATGCAATACGCCTTCAAGTACCATACAGCCCGCAGCCGCACCAAACTTACTTGAGTGGAATACTTCACGTACTTGTGCAACACCCAGAATCGTTTCACGATGTTCTGGTGCAAGCTTACCGCTCATTGCTGCTTTCACATCATCAATCAATTGATAGATGATTGAGTAGTAACGAATGTCGATACTGTCTGCATCTGCTTTTTGACGCGCAGCGTTGTCCGCACGTACGTTAAAGCCGAGTAGAACTGCTTCTGAAGATTCAGCCAGTGTCACGTCAGACTCAGTGATCGCACCTACACCAGAACCGATGATACGTACTTTAACTTCATCAGTCGCAAGCTCAGCAAGTGCTACATGCAAGGCTTCCAAGGTACCGCGTACGTCAGTTTTCAACACAACATTTACGATAGGCACATCTTTCTTGCCCATAGACGCCATGATGTTTTCAAGACGCATTGCAGATTGACGCTCAAGACGTTTTTGACGTTCACG
This sequence comes from Acinetobacter idrijaensis, assembly GCA_000761495.1. Taxonomy (GTDB): domain Bacteria; phylum Pseudomonadota; class Gammaproteobacteria; order Pseudomonadales; family Moraxellaceae; genus Acinetobacter; species Acinetobacter idrijaensis. The sequence goes on along the minus strand of JQCU01000127.1, from coordinate 211,080 downwards.
ATCCATACGCGCATCGGCAACTTCACGTGCTTTCTTCTCATCGCTGACCACAAGAACTTCGTCACCTGCCATTGGCGCTTCTGGAAGACCCAGAATTTCCACTGGAATCGAAGGACCTGCAGATTTGATACGCTGACCATTTTCATCCGTCATCGCACGAACGCGACCATAAGATGAACCGGCAAGAACAAGATCACCTACTTTCAATGTACCGTTTTGAACCAGAATAGATGTTACTGCACCACGGCTGTTATCTACGCGTGCTTCAATTACGACACCTTGTGCAGCACCTTCTTCAGATGCCTTAAGCTCTAGAAGTTCAGCTTGAATCGAAATAATATCAAGAAGTTCATCAATGCCTTGACCAGTATGTGCAGAAACCATTGCCACTGGAACGTCACCACCCCATTGTTCTGGCACGATTTCTTTCACAGTCAATTCATTCAATACGCGATCTGGATCAGCAGATTCTTTATCCATCTTGTTGATTGCAACAATGATTGGTGTACCTGCAGCACGTGCATGGTCAATTGCTTCTGCAGTTTGTGGCATTACACCATCATCTGCTGCAACAACCAGAACCACGATATCTGTTGCTTTCGCACCACGTGAACGCATTGCAGTAAATGCTGCGTGTCCCGGAGTATCAAGGAATGTAATCATACCTTTATCAGTAGTTACATGGTAAGCACCGATATGCTGTGTGATACCGCCCGCTTCGCCAGCAGCCACTTTTGCACGACGAATACGGTCAAGCAGCGATGTTTTACCATGGTCAACGTGACCCATAATGGTAACAACAGGCGCACGCGTAGATTGCGCACCACGTGCTTCTTCAGCTGCTTCAAGCAAGTTATCTTCAGCTTGTGTATCAGAAACCAGTACCGGATTATGGCCCATTTCTTCCACAACAAGTGCAGCAATTTCTTGATCAATCGCCTGGTTCTGAGTAACCAATTCACCCATTTTCATGAGTGATTTAATCACTTCACGAACCTTAACTGCCATTTTCGCAGCTAAGTCAGCAACGACAATCGTTTCACCGATTTCAACATCGTAAACCTGTTTTTTCACAGGTTTTTCGAAGCCGTGCTTGTTGCCTTGACTGGTTTTTAAACCGCGCTTAGGCTGTTTGCTGAAGCTTTGCTCTTCCTGACCACGACGACCACCTTTTTTCGGTGCACGCGCGCTCGGCGTATTCGTACCACGTTTGATTTCGCGGTCTTCTTTCGCAAATGAGTCTTCATATGCCTGACCAACAAGACCGGCAGCCAGAGGAGAATCATCAACAACACGAATCGTTGCAGCAGTATCTTCCGCGGTGTACTTAGACGCCATTTGACGCATTTGTTCAAGCGTACGTTGCTGCGCTTCTTCAGCCGCTTTACGACGTGCTGCTTCTTCAACAGCTTTTAATTTTGCTGCTTCTGCTTCACGTGCCTTTTTCTGTTCAGCGGTTTCAGTTGGTTTAACAACTTGCTTCACAATCGGCTTGTTGGTTGATTTGCGTTTTACCACAACTGCAGCTTTAGAAACTTCTTGCTTGTCGCTGGTTTGCTTTGCAGCAGCACGCATCGCTTCTAGAGCTTTATTCGCGTTATTTACGCCAGTTTTTGGAGCTTCAGCAGAAGCAGCTTGTGCTGTATTCTGCTCAGGCGCAGCTTTGGCCTGTTGCTCAGCCTTGGCTTTCGCCAATGCTTCTGCTTTGATCTGCTCTGGATCCGGCTTAACAAATGTATGCTTCTTGCGAACTTCTACATTAATCGTTTTCGCCTTACCTGAAGTACTGGCTACTTTAGCCGTACTAGTCGTTTTACGTTTCAACGTGATTTGCCCTGCTTGGCTTTCTGAACCCTGTGACTTTTTCACATGGCTCATCAAGCTATCTTGTTGTTCGGTGGTAATAATATCGTCAGCTTTACGCTGTGGTAAACCTGCCTCACGAACCTGCTCTAGGAGCTTCTCAACTGGACTACCCACATTGAGGGCTAACTCTTTAATCGACTTGTCCGTCATATACTACCTCCTAGTTAAACCATGATTCGCGCGCTTTCATAATGAGTTGACCTGCTTTCTCAGCACCCAAACCTTCAATATCTTCGATATCGTCAGTCGCCTGATCTGCTAAATCATCCACTGTTACCACACCACGAGCTGCTAGCGCTTGCGCGATCTCTACTGTCATGCCTTCCATTGCAACAAGTTCTTCACTTGGCGCTTGTATGTTCTCTTGCTGTTGTAATGCATCAGCAAGTGCAATTTCTTTCGCACGGCTTTGCAGTAGTTCAACCAGTTCCGCATCCAGTTCGATTTCATCAAACGTTTCTGCAGGAACATAAGCAATTTCTTCAAGCGAGGTGAAGCCCATTTCTACCAATGCCATCGCCAAATCTTCCGCGATATCCAGACGGGTAACAAACATGTCTAAATATTGTTGCGCTTCGTTTTGTTGACGGGCGTAGTATTCCTCTTCCAGCATCATGTCCAGCTTGTAGCCAGTCAATTCAGATGCCAGACGAACGTTCTGACCTTGTGAACCAATCGCACGTGCCAACTGATCGCTGGTTGCGAAAATGATATCTGCAGTACGTGCATCTTCATCGATGACAATACTCGATACATCTGCTGGTTCCAATGCACTTGCGATATATTGCGCAGGATCATCCGACCAAACTACCACATCAATACGCTCGCCATTGAGCTCTTGCTGTACAGCTTGAATACGGGTACCACGCATACCAATACAAGCACCCACCGGGTCAATACGGTGGTCATTGGTTTTCACTGCAATTTTAGCACGAACGCCTGGTTGGCGAGCCGCCGCTTTAATTTCAATAATTTCTTCAGAAATCTCAGGGATTTCTTTCTTCATCAATGCAATCAGCATATCCGGTTTAGCACGTGACAGTTGTAACTGCGCACCACGACCTTCACGGTTGACATTGAATAGAATCGCATTCACGCGTTGCTTCGGACGAAGGATTTCTTTCGGAATCATTTCTTCGCGAGCAAGATACGCTTCAGCATTGTCACCTAGGTCAATGATAAAGCCGTCTTTGGTTTGTTTTTTCACTTCACCGTAGATCAGCTCGCCGACTTTAGATTCGTAAGCATCGGCTACGAGTGCACGTTCTGCTTCACGGATCTTCTGTACGATCACTTGCTTGGCAATTTGCGCTGCAATACGACCGAAGTCAATCGATTCAACTTCAAGCTCACGAATGTCGCCAATCGACCATTTTGCCGGATCAACATCAGAGATGGCATCCTGACAAGCTGGCATTTCATGGTCTTCGTCTGCAACCACTTCCCACTGACGGAAAGTACGATAGTCACCTGTTTTACGATCGATTTCCACACGTAAACGTGCTTCTTCCGAATGTGTTCCTTCGTAGAATTTTTTCTTTGTCGCAGCAACTAAAGCTTGCTCAAGCGCTTCAAAGATCGCTTCACGAGGTACACCTTTTTCGTTACTAACCGTTTCAACGACGGTCAGAATTTCACGTGCCATACGTCACCTATTCGTTAAATTTTTATTTATTAAATTAATCTTGGAAGACCAAATTTGCTTTATCGATATTGTGACTGTCGATCTCCAATACCTGTTGCTTTTCTACTTCAACCTGAATCATTTCATTTTCAAGATCGACAGCAACCAGTTTGGCCTGGAATTTACGACGGTTATCTACCGCACTGATCAAACGTAGTGCTACGGTATGACCGATATAGCCTGACATCTGCTCGAGCTGGAAGAATGGACGGTCCCAGCCTGGCGAAGATACTTCAAGTGAATATTCACCCGAGATCGGATCATGAACATCCAGCATTGCACCCACTTGCTGCGTGACACGCACACAATCCTGAACGCCAATACCACGCCCCTGCTCTTCTTCACCATCTTCATTGATTGCTGGTGCAACGCTCTCATCGACTGGCTTGTCGATGTAGATACGTAATAACGAACATTTACCCTGTGGCAGGAATTCAATCCCCCAAAGGTTTACATTACAGGCTTCAACTGCTGGTGCAATCAAGTCCTGAAGTGCTTGAGTTTTATTTGATAGCTTCATTTACTCTCGTCATCTGGTGCGATTTTATGATCTATTTGACCACTACAAACCAATACAAACTATAGTAGTAGTGAAACATGGAGATTTGACCAAATAATGTCGACACTACACGATAGCCAATAAAAAAGGGCGTAAATCGCCCCAATTAATGCACAATTTAAGATTTTTTCAAATCCCACTGTGCAAAAAGGCCCACCTTGTTGTGAGCCTCTTTTTAGAAACTTGGTAGCGGGAGCTGGATTTGAACCAACGACCTTCGGGTTATGAGCCCGACGAGCTACCAGACTGCTCCATCCCGCATCAGCGTACAAATAACATTCAGTTTAAAAAACTTAAACTGCTTTTAAAGTTTGCATCTTTAAAAGATTGGTAGCGGGAGCTGGATTTGAACCAACGACCTTCGGGTTATGAGCCCGACGAGCTACCAGACTGCTCCATCCCGCATCAACAGAAGTTTTTTCAGCTGCATACACCAACTTAAATTTCTGGATTATAAGTTGGTGCGGAAGGGGGGACTTGAACCCCCACGCCCGAAAGCACTACCACCTCAAGGTAGCGTGTCTACCAATTCCACCACCACCGCAGCTGTGACGCATTCTAGTCGTATCACTGAAAAAAAGAAAGGATTAATTAAAACTATTCGGTCGTTTCTGGTGCAGTTGGTGAAGTTTCATTCGATTGTACAGGTGTGGTCGGCGCAGACTGAACCGATCCCAAACTATAGGCATTCGAGGTTTGTTGCTTGGCTAAAATCGCCAAAGTCAGACTGGTTACGAAAAACAGTGCAGTAAAAATTGCAGTCAAACGGGTCATGAAATTACCCGAACCCGATGCTCCGAATACTGTCGCTGCACCACCGCCACCGAAAGAGGCACCAGCATCTGCACCTTTACCATGCTGAACCAAAATCAAGACAATCATCAAAACAGCTAAGATAATATGTACTACCAGCACAAAAGTTTGCATGCTGAACTCCTAATTATTGTGTATTTGCAAATGCATGAGCAATTTTATGGAACGACTCAGCATTGAGTGATGCACCACCGACCAATGCCCCGTTGATATCTGGGCAGGCTGCTAACTCTACTGCATTTTCCGGCTTGACACTACCACCATATAAAATCGCCATCGTCGCGCCATAACCAGTGATCTGGCTTAAACCTTGACGGATTTGTGCATGCATGGCCTGTGCATCTTCAGGAGAAGCAGTTTTACCAGTTCCAATTGCCCAGATCGGTTCATAGGCAATCACGATATTTTTCCATTGCTCAGCTTCAACCACAGCAGCAATATCACAAATCTGTTGTAGCACTACAGCTTCTGCCTGCCCTGCTTCACGTTGTTCCAGGCTTTCACCAACGCAATAAATCACGGTCAAACCGGCAATTAATGCATGCTTGATTTTGGCATTCAGAACTTCTGCGTTTTCTGCGAAAACTTCACGGCGTTCAGAATGACCCACTAGTACATAGTGAATTTGACTATCGGCCAACAATTCAGCACTGACTTCACCAGTGTAGGGACCTGTTCCAGAAATACGTGAAACATCTTGTGCTACGTTATAAATCGGACGAACCGCAGATGACAGCTCTGCCTGAATCTGGCTTAAGGCAATGGCAATCGGTGCCACACCTAAATGACATTGATCTTCGGCAATTGGCGCAGTTTCCAGCAAATTCTTAATACCACGCACCAAGCTCAATGCATCTGCCTGCACCGGATTCATTTTCCAGTTACCTATCACCCAAGGGGTAATCGTCGAAACCGACATAATTAACCTATTTCATTTACATATTTTGAATTGGGCACATTCTACACGGAATTGGAAAATTAAAAGAATAGTTTTCTTATCACTCCTTCTCAGTTTAGACTATCCAAAATGGTTATTTTTTGTTATCACTTAAAAAAATGGGGACTTCTTCCAACCAGTTCATGCTTTTACTGGAGATGAGGAAGCTAGCAGCACTCTTGGCTATGGTATTTTTACGTAACAAACGTATAATTTTAGTATAGCAATTAAAAGAATTTGATGAGTAGGCATTTATAGCATGACAGCATTACAGGGGTCGCCAAGATTTACCGGATTTATTCGTCGTTTGGTCGAGGAAGGCGTCATCTCGGCTGAAGATATGCGCAGTGCATTAGCGCATGCCAAACAAGAAAAAATCGATATTGTGGCTGAGTTAATTAACCAGCAGCAACTTTCTCCAACCGTCATTGCTGAAACGATTTCAGTCGAATTTGGCGAACCGCTGTTTGATATCAGTGCCTATGATCCTGCTCAAATTCTTCGGGATGCGATTGATGAAAAGCTGATTACCAAGCATCGCATTCTGCCGATTTTTAGAAATTCCAGTATTTTATATGTTGCGACCAGTAACCCGACCAATATCGAAGCGATTGATGCAGTCCGCTTTTCCACCAAACTCAATATTGAAACCATTATTGTTGAACACAATAAACTTGAAAAACTGATCGAGCAGAATTTTACCGAAGAAAGTACCTTTGAATTCGATGAAGACTTTGATCTGGATGTTGATGTCGAATCTGCTGATCCGAATAAAGAAGAGGATGACAGTAACAAGGGTGAAGAAGCACCGATTGTCAAATATATTAATAAATTACTAATTGATGCGATCCGTATGGGGGCTTCAGACTTACATTTTGAACCTTATGAAAAAATCTATCGGGTACGTTACCGGGTAGATGGGGTATTACGCCAGATTGCAACACCACCACTACAGCTGGCAAATCGCTTGTCTTCGCGTCTTAAAGTCATGTCGCAAATGGACATTTCTGAAAAACGGGTACCGCAAGATGGTCGTATTAAATTAAAACTTTCTAAAAATAAAGCCATTGATTTCCGTGTCAACTCTCTCCCTACCCTGTTTGGTGAGAAGCTGGTACTGCGAATTCTGGATCCCTCCAGCGCGATGTTGGGAATTGATGCACTAGGTTATGAACCGGAACAAAAAGACCTTTTTATGCAAGCGCTGGACAAACCGCAAGGCATGCTCCTGATCACTGGTCCAACAGGTTCCGGTAAAACCGTTTCACTGTATACCGGTCTGAATATCCTCAATCGTGAAGATACCAATATTTCGACAGCGGAAGATCCGGTCGAGATTAACTTACAAGGCATTAATCAAGTCAACGTCAACAATAAAGTTGGTCTTACCTTCTCTGCCGCACTGAAGTCCTTCTTACGTCAAGACCCGGACATCGTAATGGTCGGTGAGATCCGGGATCTGGAAACTGCCGAGATTGCGATTAAAGCGGCGCAGACCGGTCATATGGTGATGTCGACCTTGCATACCAATAGTGCGCCTGAGACCTTGACCCGTTTACGAAACATGGGGGTGCCCTCTTTCAATATTGCCACTTCAGTAAACCTGGTCATTGCACAACGGTTGGCGCGTCGTTTGTGTTCACAATGCAAGAAACCTGCAGATATTCCGCAACAAAGCTTACTGGAGATGGGCTTTACCGAAACCGACTTGCAGCAACCTGAGTTCCAAATTTATGAACCGGTGGGCTGCAATGAATGTCGTGAAGGCTATAAGGGTCGTGTAGGTATTTATGAAGTTATGAAAGTAACACCCGAAATTTCCAGAATTATTATGGAGGACGGCAATGCACTTGAAATTGCAGATGCTTCCGCACGTGCAGGTTTTAACAATTTACGCCGGTCAGGTTTAATCAAGGTGATGCAGGGGGTGACTTCTTTACAGGAAGTCAATCGTGTCACCAGCGAATGATCGGGCGCTGATCTAAAATAAGGATAAAGGTATGGCAGCAGTAAAGAAAGGCCAGATGATGCCGATCTTCAGCTATGAAGGAATTGATCGTAAAGGGGCAAAGATCAAGGGGGAATTGCCAGCAAAAAATATGGCTCTGGCCAAGGTCACCCTTCGGAAACAAGGCATCAGCATCAAGACCATTCGGGAAAAGAAAAAAAATATCCTTGAAGGCTTGATGAAGAAAAAAGTCTCAACACTGGATATTACAATTTTTACCCGACAGTTGGCGACCATGATGAAAGCCGGGGTACCACTGGTACAAGGCTTTGAAATTGTCGCAGAAGGTCTGGAAAATCCGGCGATGCGTGAAGTTGTACTAGGAATTAAAGGTGAGGTTGAAGGCGGTAATACTTTTGCCGGAGCACTGCGCAAATATCCACAATATTTCGACAACCTATTCTGTTCACTGGTCGAATCTGGTGAACAATCTGGTGCTTTAGAAACCATGCTAGATCGCGTTGCGATTTACAAAGAAAAAAGCGAACTACTCAAGCAAAAAATCAAAAAAGCCATGAAATATCCTGCTGCGGTGGTTGTAGTCGCCCTAATTGTTACCATCATTCTGATGGTCAAAGTGGTCCCGGTTTTCCAGGATTTATTCTCTTCATTTGGTGCGGACTTACCGGCTTTTACCAAAATGGTGGTCAATATGTCGGAATGGATGCAAAAGTATTGGTTCCTGCTGATTATCGCCATTGGGGCCGTGATTACCGCTTTTCTTGAAGCGAAAAAACGCAGCAAGAAATTCCGCGATTTTCTGGATAAGGCCGCACTCAAAGCCCCGATTTTTGGTGACCTGGTGTATAAAGCGATTATTGCACGTTATAGCCGCACTTTGGCCACGACTTTCGCAGCTGGTGTTCCCTTGATTGATGCACTGGAATCCACTGCCGGCGCTACCAATAACGTCGTGTATGAAGATGCCGTGATGAAAATCCGTGAAGATGTCGCCACAGGTCAACAACTACAGTTTGCCATGCGCGTGACCAACAAATTCCCATCCATGGCAGTACAAATGGTCGCGATTGGTGAAGAATCTGGTGCACTAGATGCCATGCTAGACAAAGTAGCCACACATTATGAAAATGAAGTCGACAATGCAGTTGACGGCTTAACCTCGATGATGGAACCGCTCATTATGGCTGTTCTCGGTGTGCTTGTCGGTGGTCTGGTGATTGCCATGTACCTTCCAATTTTCCAAATGGGTTCTGTGGTTTAATGCACGATTTTCTTCAATATTTTATTCAAAACCCAACGGCGTTGTATATCGCAGTTGGGCTTTTTAGTTTATGTATCGGCAGCTTTCTGAATGTCGTGATTTACCGCACTCCCAAGATGATGGAACAGGAATGGCGTACTGATTGCCAGATGTTCCTGCATCCGGAACAGCCGGTGATTGATGAAACTAAGTTAAGTTTAAGCAAACCCGCTTCAGCTTGCCCCAAGTGTCATCAGCCAATCCGCTGGTACCAGAATATTCCCGTCATTAGCTGGCTGGTCCTGCGCGGAAAATGTAGCAACTGCCAGAATCCGATCAGCATCCGTTATCCTTTGGTTGAAATTCTGACGGCAGTTTGTGCACTCCTTGTCGTAGCAGTATTTGGCCCTACCCTACAAATGCTGTTTGGCCTGATCCTGACTTATGTGCTGATCGCACTCACTTTTATTGATTTTGACACCCAGTTATTGCCTGACCGTTATACTTTACCCTTGGCCGCGCTAGGTTTGGGGGTAAATAGTTATGCACTTTATACCTTACCCGGTGCTGCCATCTGGGGCTATATTATTGGTTTCCTGTGTCTGTGGGTGGTGTATTATGCATTTAAAATCGTTACCGGCAAGGAAGGTATGGGCTATGGCGATTTTAAATTGCTTGCCGCCCTGGGTGCCTGGATGGGGCCTTTATTACTGCCTTTAATTGTGCTGCTGTCTTCTCTGGTTGGTGCGATTATCGGGATTATCCTACTGAAAGTCCGCAAGGAAAATCAGCCTTTTGCCTTTGGTCCCTATATCGCGATTGCCGGCTGGATTGCTTTTTTGTGGGGCGAGCAGATTATGAAAGTGTATTTAGGTCAATAAAGTGAAATTTATACTCGGATTAACCGGCGGGATTGGCAGTGGCAAGTCTGCTGCCAGTCAGTGGTTTGAAGCACAAGGGATCACGGTAGTCGATGCCGATGTGGTAGCGCGTGAAGTGGTCGAAATTGGGCAGCCTGCACTTACCCAGATCCAGCAGGCTTTTGGCGATTGGGTACTGCTTGCCGATGGCTCACTGAATCGTCGTGCCTTGCGTGAATATATCTTCCAGTCTCCTGAAGCACGCAAGACCCTGGAAAGTATTACCCATCCGGCAATTCGCACTTCCATTATCCAGCAACTACATGCTGCGCAAAGTCCCTATGCCATTCTGGTTTCACCACTTTTATTTGAAACCAATCAGCACGAACTCACTCAGCATACCTTACTGATTGATGCCACCATCGAACTGCAAATTGAGCGGGCCTCACAACGTGATGGCCAGAATATCGAACAAATTCGCAATATCATTGCCGCCCAAATGTCCCGCGAACAAAAGCAGACCATGGCCGATGATATTGTCCTAAATGATGGTCATCTGGATCATCTCTATGCTCATCTCAGACCATTACATCAAAAATATTTAAACATGGCAGCCAGCTGAAGCATAAAAAAAGCAGTCTGATTAAGACTGCTTTTTTTGTTCTGCTAATTTTCGGCTCAGACTGTCCTGATGCTGTAACCAGCGCCACGGCTGTAAGGCCCCGACGGCCATACCCATCAGGCCACACACCATGGCCAGACTTAAAGTTTCATTTAATAAAGGTACAGCCAGAATTGCCGCAATAAAAGGTGCAAGATTGGTAATACTGCCTGCCTTAAATGCACCAAGACGCTTGATGGCTTCTACATAGCTTAAAGTAGCAATAATCACCACAAATATGCCGTGAAAAATGGTCTGAAACAGTAAATGCTTGGGTTCAGGCACACTCAAATTTTTCGGTAAAAATAGCAGATAAATCGGCACATATATCACTGCCGACCAGATCGCGACACCACACATTGCCTGCCATGCAGTTAGCTGATATTTACGCAATAAAACAGTAAAAATCGCCCAAAGTATGGCACTGATAAAAAACAGCCCGTCCCCTGCCCCAAAGGCTACACCAGTTTCCCGATACATCAGCATACTCATGAGACATAGTACGACGATCATAATGATCAGGCTGGCCCAGGTATGTTTATCAAAAGCCTGCCCCATCAGAAAAAAAGCCATGATCGCGGTACAGATCGGAATACAGCCATTCAAGAAAATTGCAGCATGGGCGGTAGGTGCGTAGTGAAAAGCACTATAGGCAAACAGGCAATAAATCACCCCGCCAATCATAGCTAAAATAAAAGGCTCTTTTTTCAGTAAAAAAGCGGCCTCTTTACGATAAAGCAAGATCGGCATCAGAATCAGGAAGGCCAAAGAAAAACGCAAGGCCACAATATCCCAAGCACTGATCTGCCACAGCGCATTCAGGCGGGCTGTTAAAGTAAAACCGCCCCAGATGCACATGGTAACAACTAAAAAAACATAGCCTTGGGTACGGTCTGACAATGCCATCATCAATTAAAGGTTACGTTGACGGCAGGCTTCATACAGCGCCATGCCTGTAGCCACACTGACATTCAGACTTTGCAGATTACCTGCCATCGGAATATACACGGTCTGATCACATTGGCTTTGCGTAATTGGACGTAGGCCAGTATCTTCCGCACCCATCACGATACAGACGCCAGTACCGGTAAAATCAAAATTTTGAATCGGCAGCGCTTTTTCATCCAGCATAGTTCCGACAACACGAACATTAAAATCTTCTTTGATTTGACCCAAAGTACGCGCCAGATTGGTGACCTGAATGAATTTGACTTTGTCCGCACCACCTGCAGCCACTTTACGTGCAGTCGGGGTTAACGTTGCAGAACGATCACGTGGCGCAATCACTGCCTCAACGCCCATTGCAGCGGCTGTACGGATACAGGCACCGAGATTATGCGGATCGGTAATATGATCGAGGGCCAATAACAACGCTTGAGGATTCGCACTCAACAAGGATTCAAGATCTTTTTCATTCAGGGTTGGATGAGCACGAACTGCGGCTACGACCCCCTGATGAAACGGTTGCCCGGCCAGTTTCTCCAGTTTGTCACGGCTGGCTTGCTGCACACTGATCCCAAACGGTTCAGCCAGTTCCAGTACACGCTTTAAACGCTGATCATCGCGTCCTTTGAGAGTGAATAATGTCAAGACACGTTCAGGCTCAAGCTCTAACAATGACTCCACTGAATGTACGCCATAAAAATATTCAGGTTTTGCCATGAACGACCTCTAGATTAGTTATATACAAAAGAAAAATCCCGTAAAGCTGACTTCACAGGATTTCTATAGCTGATTAGTTTAACCGATTCGCACTGAAATTTCTTGCCCGGTTTACACTGATCTTGAATCTGGACTTAACCTTCAAAATGGCAGACATAGTCCAGCACATCATCGGTTTCGATTTTAAAACGGCTATTGCCCGGCACATAGAAAGACTGCCCCGCACGGAACAGCTCACTTTCTTCGCTATCGCCAATCTGAACACGGCATTCACCTGAAACAATTTCCATACGCTCAGGAACATGTGTTTCAAAGGTCAAGGCATTTTCTGATGGCAGAATGACACCCAAAGTTTTTTTGGTCCCGTCTTCAAATTGTACAATGTGGCTAATACACAACCCGCCGAAATATACATTAGATTTTTTAAGTACAGATACATGATCAAACTGAGCTGACATGCGATTTCTCCAGATAAAGCATTTTGTAATATTTTGATTGCTGTAGTTTAAATGTGCACCCTCAACTAATCAATCGAAGTTTGTCGGCGTCGATCAAATATTCTGTATCACCTGAACCCCTTCTATTTACAGCATGTTTTGGCCTGTATTTTGCTGATAGATAAACTTAAGTTTCGATCTGCACGCGCTCTTTTAAAAACAGGCTCAATTGAATCTTTAATTTAAAGATTGGGGATGTCAAAAATATGAAAATCAGCAGTGCATTAACGGACTTCTGAGTCAGCTTCTTGCGAAAATACAGTGAAATAAGCATATATAAATCGCTAAAATTTAAGATAGAATGAAATTGATTCGTCCTGATTTATAATAATCACAGCCATGTTGCGACCCCAATCCGACATCAGGCTATTTCAATCAAACTTTTCGCAGCCCGGATGCGTTTATGCTGACACATTTAACTCTGATCAATTTTGCTTTAGCTGAACATCTTGCTATTGATATTGATAAAGGTTTTAACGTTTTAACCGGTGAAACCGGTGCAGGTAAATCCCTCTTACTGGATGCATTGTCTGCCTGTTTGGGTGAGCGAACCGATACCAATTATGTACGTTATGGCTCAGAAAAAGCCGATGTCACTGCCAGTTTCAGCTATCAGGAACACAGTCCTGAAGCCGCATGGTTAAAAGAACATGAGCTGGATGACGAATCAGGTGAAATTCATTTACGCCGGGTGATTTTTGCTACCGGCCGCAGCAAGGCCTGGATCAATGGACGTCCGAGCAGCCTGTCTGAACTGAAAGAAATTGGGCGTTTACTGGTACAACTCTATAGCCAGCATAGTCAGCAGCAACTTCTGGAACCGCCTTATCCGAAGCACTGGCTGGATCGTTATTATCATTTTTATGCGCCGGCTCAAGCAGTACGTGATGCGTATAGCACTTGGCAAAAAAATATTCGCCAGCATCAGGCAGCTTTGGATGCACAAGCGACACGCAAGCAGCGTCTGGAAACCCTTGAGCTGCAACTCGAAGAACTGGAAGAAATTGTTCAGACGGATTATCCTGAAATTGAACAGGAATTTGATCGGCTCTCGCATCATGAAGCCATTATGCAGGACTGTGTCTATAGCCTGAATGTGCTGGATGAAGCTGAACAGAATATCACTCAGGAACTGGCATCAATTATGCGTCGGGTTGAGTCGCATGCCGGACGCAGTGAACAGCTTTCCGGGATTTATACTTCCCTACTGAATGCTCAAAGCGAACTTGAAGATGCAGCAGCGAATTTACGCCAGTTTATGGATCGGCAGAGTTTTGATCCTGAACGCATGGAAGTACTGAATTCAACTTTAGAAATCTTCCATCGTCTGGCACGTAAATATCGTACCCAGCCAGAATTACTGAAAGAAGAATATGAAGCCTGGCAAAGTGAACTGGAACAGTTACATCAACTGGAAGATCCGGAAACACTGGCTGAACAGGTAGCAGTGTCTTATCAGGAATTTCTGGATAAAGCCCAACATCTGGATCAGATTCGCCGTGAAGCCGCAGCACCTTTGGCCAAGCAGCTCACTGAGCAGGTCAAACAGCTGGCACTGCCTGAAGCACATTTTGAGTTTAAGTTTGAGCCTCTGGAACATCCATCTAGCGAAGGCCTGAGCTTTATCCAGCTACTTTTTACTGCCAATAAAGGCATTCCGGCACAGCCTTTGGCCCGGGTTGCATCAGGTGGTGAGCTTTCGCGTATTGCGTTGGTGATGCAAGTCATGAATGCGGAAAAAACCGAAGCGGAAGTGCTGGTCTTTGATGAAATTGATGTCGGGATCAGTGGTGGTACCGCAGAGATTGTCGGGCGTTTACTGGCCGATCTGGCCCAACATGTACAGATTCTGTGTATTACCCATCAGGCGCAGGTTGCAGCACAATCTGATCAGCACCTACTGGTGAAAAAACAGCAGACTGATCCTGCCAGCAGCACGATTATCAATCTTGAAGAAAATGAAATAATTCAGGAGCTTGCAAGAATGACAGGTGGTGTAGAGATTAGTGAAACCACCTTGCAACATGCCCGTCAGTTACGTCAGCTGAAATTTCAGCAGGCTTAAATATTTACAATCTGGACAAATAAAATTTGGTGAATCCAAGAAGCTCTAGTAACGTAGCTATTAGGATCATAGGATTTCTCTGCGAAGAAATTAATTTTAAGGAGAACTGCTCAGGTGACCAAACAGTTTCTGACACATCGTTGTCTGATTGCACCGCCGCATGCGAATGATGATTTTTTTGCCCAGACGGTCATTTATCTCGCACGGCATGATGAAGATGGTGCGCAAGGCATCATTATCAATCGACCTGCCGGCATTCAAATTAAAGAATTGCTGAATGATCTTGATATTGAAGCAGACAATGTCAATCCGCATGAAGTATTGCAAGGTGGTCCATTACGCCCTGAGGCCGGCTTTGTCCTGCATACCGGTCAGCCGACCTGGCATTCGTCTATTGCCGTAGGCGAGAATGTCTGTATTACCACATCGAAAGATATTCTGGATGCCATTGCGCATAATGAAGGCGTTGGTCGCTATCAGATTGCACTTGGCTATGCCAGCTGGGGCAAACACCAGCTGGAACAGGAAATTGCTCGTGGTGACTGGCTGATTTGTGATTCCGATATGGATCTGATTTTTAATTTACCTTATAACGACCGTTGGGACGCTGCCTATAAAAAAATGGGGGTAGACCGCAACTGGTTATCTTCCGAGATTGGACATGCCTGATGTAAACGCGCCACAAACCATTATGGCGTTTGATTTTGGTACACAAAAAATGGGAATGTCGGTCGGACAATCCCTGATTGCTAGTGCCAATCCCCTACCCTTATTTCCCATGAAAGATGGTATTCCCAACTGGGATGAACTACTCAAAATCGTGAAAAGCCATCAACCCAATTTATTTCTGGTCGGCTTACCATTGAATATGGATGATAGTGAATCGGAGCTGTCGACACGGGCGCGAAAATTTGCCCGCCGTTTACGTCATCAGACCAATATTGAAACCTGGATGGTGGATGAACGTTTGACCACCCGTGAAGCACGCGATGAACTGGATCATTACCAAGCTCAAGGTCGAGGCAAGAAACTCTCTGCGGACAGTATTGCGGCTGCCTTGTTGATTGAAAGCTGGTATCGCCATCCTGCCGGAATCACGCCTTAATCTGTTTTTAAATTTTTTTAAATCAGCATCCTTTAGGGTGCTTTTTTACACTCCAAAATGCTTCTTAAGGATAAAAATAACGAAAAGTCAGATTAATTCTCGGTGTTAAAACTTTGCTGGTTTTGCTGATACTGTGCTTCCAGTGCTGCTGCGTCGCGCCACGCATCACAATCAGTTGTCCACTGTGTAACAGCACATCGACTTTATCGCTGTGAATTTTATGCTTAAAGCTCATTTTACGGGTAGCTCCCAGACTTAGAGAAGCGATGACATTTTCCCGAGAGGTACCTGTATATAACGCCGGCTCATCATCACTATGCCAGCCCAAGCCTTGGGAACCATCTTCATACAAATTGGCCAGACAGGAATTAAAGGGATGACCGACCAGAATTTCAATATGCTGCTTTAAACGGAATAATCCGGGTGTCCATACCTGAGCTTGTTTGAGCGTACCAGAATAACGATACTGATAATGTTCATCGCCATACCAGACCACCTGGCGACCTGTGACATGGTGCTTGCCAAATAAATGCACTTCATCATGTTGCCAGGCCAGCTGACTGAGAAAATGCTGTAGATACTGCTGGCTTTGTTCCTGATCCAAAATCAGGCCATAATCCTCCACTACCCCATCAAAAGGTAATACATTGGCTTGCGGCTGGGGTGCAAATAAATCGAGAGTCATATCAATTCAATCCAGTATCCACATGAAAATACTGACATTCGACCTAAAGGATTACAACTGCTCTTCACAAATGACTACAACATTTATGCTTGTGGCTAGCCTAATTCCTGCCTAGACTGAATTCAACTTTCACAATAAAAATAATCCTTTTATGAACTTATGGCAGCTTTTTCAGAAACTTCGTCCCTTTGTTCAGCCTTACCGGTTGCTGGTGATTGCCACGCTGATTCTGACCCTGATTGGCTCATTCACCGCACAGGTCAATGCCATTACCTTGCAATATGCGGTCGACAGCATCAATTCGCTACTCGAAACCGGTCAAGGACTGGAACAAGGCTGGCATATTCTGATCACGATTTCGGCGATTTTGCTCGGCAAAGAAATTATCAATGCCTTTGTCCAGTTCGGGCAGAAGTTCTATGGAGAGAAACTGCGGATTTTTGTCTCTCAGGATCTGGCCCAAGGGATTATTGAAAAATTTTTAAAATATCGGCTGGAATTTTTTAATCAGGAAAATAACCAGGCCGGTAAATTACAGACCCGGATTGACCGTGGCATTGGCTCACTGACCCGTCTGGTGCAAATTTTCTTTATTGATATTTTACCGTTATTTACCAGTGCCATTGTGGCTTTGGGGCTAATGTACTATGCCAATGTGTATGTCGGTCTGGTCGCGACTGCTATTGTTCCTATCTATTTCTGGCTGACCTATAAGCAGGCACAAAAACTCGGGGGCTGGCGCCGCAGTCTTCGCGATGGTCGGGAGAGAAAAAGTCAGGGCATTCTCAGTATCATCAACTCGATTACCGTGATTAAGTCTTTTAACCGCGAATCGATTGAATCGGAAAAGCAGCTCGGTTTACAGCGTGAACTGACCGACAATCAGATGAAAACCCGCCAGACCAGTTTCCTGTTTGATGGCCTGAAAACTTTTCTGGAACAGATCGGGATTGTACTGATCATTATTTTAACCTCCTACTTTGTGCTGGATGGCCAGATGAGTATCGGTATGATCATGTTTCATGTGCTGCTATTTAATAATGTCTCTGCCCCAATTCGATCCCTGCACCGGATTTATGATGAAGTGAATGATGCCATGATCTATTCAGAAAGCTTTTTCAAAATTCTGGAGGCCGATGATGAAATTGAACAAAGCGGTCAGCAGAAACCGATTGTCCAAGGCAAATTTGAACTGAGTGGCGTGAATTTTTATTATCCAAACGGCCACCATGCCCTGAAAGATATTGATATGGAAATTCGCCCCAATAAAATTACCGCCTTGGTGGGCTTATCGGGTGCCGGAAAATCTACCCTCATCAGTTTGCTGGATAAATTTTATGAACCACAGCAAGGTCAGATCAAACTGGATGGCATTGACCTGAAAGATTATGACACCCAATATCTACGCGATCATATTGGTCTGGTCTTACAAAAAAATCATATTTTTCAGGGCACCATCTTTGACAATATCCGTTATGGTAAAACTACTGCCTCAATGGAGGATGTAATTGAGGCAGCAGAAAAAGCCTCGATTCATGAGCAGATTTTACAGTTACCGGATGGTTATGATAACGATGCCTTGATGCTGTCTGGCGGCCAGCAGCAACGGATTGCCTTGGCACGGATGTTCCTGAAAAATCCACCGATTATTTTTCTAGATGAACCGACGGCGAGTCTAGATGCAATTGCCACGGAACAGATTAAACACAGTCTGGACCAGATCAAGCAAGGCCGTACCGTGATCATCATTTCGCATAGCCTGTCGCAGATTATTGATGCGGATTATACTTACGTGATGAAAGAAGGAACGATTGCTGAGCATGGCGAGCACGACCAGCTTTATCATCAGCAAGGCGTGTATAAGGAAATCTTTGATGCGATGGCCAAAAGCCTGAATATTGAAAAAATTGCCAAAACTTTTGAAGATGATGCCGAGGAAGAAACTCATAGTTAGCTTCTCTATCTCAATAAAGAAACCTCCGGTACGGAGGTTTTTTTATTTTAATTTTTTAAGATTTAACGCTGAACTTTCTGTTCAATTTCTTCAACACTGGTATGACGCACATCAAAACCTTTGACCATATAGATCACCTGTTCCGAAATATTCCGGGCATGATCGCCAATTCTTTCGAGTGAACGCAGCACCCACAATACATTGATGACACGACTGATATGCCGTGGGTCTTCAATCATATAAGTCATAAGCGTACGTGTGGCTGACTGATATTCACGGTCAATATCCGCATCCGCCAACATGACCTTCAAAGCTTGATCTACATCCAGACGCGCAAAAGCATCCAGTGCATCATGAATCATCACCCGCACCTGGTTGCCAATATGCCGGGTTTCCATATAACCGCGTGGTGAGCTACCCTCTTCACACAAGCTTTGTGCAATTCGGCCTATTTTCGAGGCTTCATCGCCAATCCGTTCCAGATCGGTATTGGCCTTGGACATGGCAAGCACCATACGTAAATCAATCGCGGCAGGATGACGGCGCGCCAGAATCAGGGTCAGCGCTTCATCAATATCTCGTTCCATCTGATTGACGACATTATCTTGAAACTGCACATCTACTGCCATTGAGACATCTGTGTCCAATAGGGCATGAATGGCATTAGCTACCTGCTGTTCTACCAGTCCGCCCATCGTCATGAATTTGGTATTTACGTCCTGCAGTTCTTCATTAAATTGCGAAGAAATGTGATGACTTAATACAGGATTATTTGGACACAAGGAAAGCTACTCCTGAACGATAGAGGACAATGATCAATAATAAATCATATTAAAGCATATCCATGATGAAAGTTTGATGACAATAGTAGCCTCATAGAGGCTGAGGCGAATCATATTCAATCAGCCAGGCATTCAGCTCTGCCAGTTCCTTTTCGGTTAACTGCCCGACCGAGGCCTGCAATTGCAGCACATGCAACAGATAATCATATTTGGCATTCAAATAATCGGTCTTGGCAGAAAAGGCATTACGCTGTGCCAGCAACACATCGACCATGGTTTTTAAGCCTTCCTGATATTGGGCTCTGGACGCTTGTGAGACAATTTCCGAAGAGTCCATCGCGGCTTTACGTGCATTCAGTTTGGCCTGATCGGTTTCTACCTGCATAAAGGACTGTTTCACATCGGTATTGGCTTTACGGATAGCCGCATCCAGTTGCGCTTCACTTTTTTGCACATTAACGCCGGCCTGACGGATACTTTTTTGCGTGCGTCCACCGCTAAATACATTCCAGTTCACCTCCACCCCAATCTGGTCGAAATCTCCATTGCTGGACATGATCGTAGCCGGACTTTGCTTTAAATAGCCATAGGTTCCGACCACTTCGACCTGCGGATAGAGCGCAGCCTGTTCGACCCGTTTGGCATCTTCAGAATAGCGCTTTTGCAGACGCGCTTGCAGAATATTCAGATTTTGGCTTTGTGCTAATTCGGTCCAGGACTGCATATCACTTGGAACCGGTTTCTGGAACTGGAAATCGTTGCGTAATACCGCCAGATTTTCCTGATAAGGGCCGATTAACTGTGCCAGCTGTTCTTGGGCCAGTACCAGCTGAACTTGAGTCGAAATCCGGTTGGCTTGGGCACTTTGATACTGGGCATTGGCTTCACTGACCTCACTACGCGCCACCAAACCTTCTTTCAGCTTAGCATTCATCATGCGTAACTGTTCAGACAGCGCCTGCTCTTCCTGTAAATAAGCCGTAGTCAAAGACTGCTGCCGCAAGACATTAAAATAGGCTTCGGCCACCTGTAAAATATGCTGCTGTTTTTGCAGACGCAGATTGACTTCACTGAGTTCGACCGAGGTCTTGACCTGCTTATAACCTTGCCAGGCATCCCAGCGAAATAAAGGTTGGCGTGCGGTTAAGGCCACCTGACGGCTGGTTGTACTGGAACTTTGCAACTCACCAAATTCAGCAGGCAAACCTTCAGACTCTGAGTTGTTGACGGACTGGTTTTTACGGGTCACATTTCCAGATAAAGTCACGGTCGGCAGCAAATTTCCGCTGGCAATCCCCAGATTGAGCTGATCAGATTGGTACTGCAACACATTCGCCTGCCAATTTGGATCATTTTGCTGGGCGCGTGCATACGCTTCTTGTAAATCCAGGGCAAAAATCGCCGGACTAATTAATAGCAATAAACAGGCCATGACACTGCGTTTTAATTTCATTTTATAGTGTTAACCCCTAACAGCCATTCAGATCAAAAAATTCTGGCGCTTTAAGCTAAGCCATACTAAAGAGATCTCTTGAATTTTTACGTATGATTTTTATTAACTTTTTAATATAACTCTCGGGTTTTATCCACGATTAATTCAATTTTCAAGATCTATACCCGCAATGTAACAAAGCAATTCACAATACTAAACATAGTATTTTTATTTGATCTATACAATATATCTCCCAGCAAGGCCGTTATTTTCTGAATTCACCTATACAGAGTCCTGAAACATAGTGTTAATGCCATTCCCGTCGATATTCAAAGCCTGTCTAATTTCCGGCAGCCTGCTGTTTCTGGCAGGCTGTCAGCAGCCGTCAGAACCACAGATCGAGGTTGAACAGACTGAGACCAATCAGAAGCAAAGTCCAGTCAATGACTTTAGCCTGATGTGCAAGAATATTGAAAAAAATATGTCCCAGATTAATGACCAGCGCACCACTTTTGCGCTGGAACAGGTTAATCAGGATCTTAAAGTGTGTCTGCCCCTGATGGAATTGGCGGAGCAGAAGCATCTGATGCTGCGTTCTACTGAAATGTATCAGCGCTTTTTAGCCGTCGACCGTACTGAGTTCCAGCAACGCGCCTTTGAACAGTATGCGCTGGAAATGGCCCAGCATCCGACCATTCAGCAAGCCCATTTTCAGCAGCTCACCTCACGTGACCAGTACCTGTTAAAACACAAAGGTCAGGCTTATGTCGAACTGCTGGATCTTGGCGATGGCAACTTACATTATCGTCGTAGTCCGGAATATCTGGCCCGCATTTTTGCGCCTTATTTACCCGACGCTGAAAAAGTTTTTATTGAACATCTGGCTGAACAGAATATGCAGCCGGTACTGGTGGAAAAACGTCTGCAAATTGAGGCGGCTGACATTGCAGCTCGCAGTCTGCTTTGGGAAGATTATCTCAAGACTTATCCTGAGAGCAGTTATAAGCGGGATGCCGAATACCTGCTGAAACAATATACCTATTTTTTGTTTAGAGGCACCGAAGCATCTCCCGTTTCTGAGGACTATCGTGACCGTTATGCAGTCGATACCAGTCATCTGGAAACCATTATTGGTCTATCCAGCGGTCAGAAATCAACGCTTTCGACCCAGGCTCGCCAATTTCTGGAGTTTCTGGACATGAATCCGCAACAGCGCCAGCAAGCCTTGCCTGCCGACTATCGCAACCGCTCGGACGCTGAACAGATTCTGTATTATGCCAAGATCAGCCCACCCTCACAAAAATATGATAAAGACTGTTTTATGGATGCGTTCTGTATCTAGCTAGAAATATTTGGCTTGAGTCCAGCTTCCCCTGCCTGAAGAGACCATCGCTAAAGTTGAGAGATTTAGACCTGTTTATTCGGCATAAACTGAGCTAAGCTTTAGCCTCGCTTGACGGAGCGCGAGTAATCCCTCGCTGAGATCATGTGATTCCTTTTATCTTTATCAGGAATTGAGCATGGGTACCGTTGAACCTGATCAGGTTAATACCTGCGTAGGAATCAAGCCAGCTAAAAACCCAGCCCTTGCTTTATCTGTTCAGGATAAATCTGCCTACGTTTTTGGTCGTGCTTGATTCGTTGATGTCATCATAAGGATCATAGCCATGAACCAGTTAACGAATCTTTCTTCTGAAACCACTCTCTCCGCTCATGAACAGGAAGCACGCGATTTAACGCGAATTCTGCCTGCCTCACGTAAAGTCTATCTGCAAGGCTCCCGTCCTGATATTCAGGTACCGATGCGGGAGATTTCCTTAAGTGAAACCCCGACCAGTCTGGGCGGTGAACATAATCCGCCATTAATGGTCTATGACACGTCTGGTGTTTATACTGACCCCGATGTGACGATTGACCTGAACAAAGGTCTGCCGAATATTCGTGAAAGCTGGATTGAGCAGCGCAACGATAGTGAAATTCTGGATCAGCTCAGTTCTGAATTTGGCCGCCAGCGTTTACGCGATATCCGTACCGCTGCGATCCGTTTCGCGCATATTCAAAAACCACGCAAAGCCAAATGCGGCCGCAACATCACCCAGATGCATTATGCCAAGCAAGGCATTATCACACCGGAAATGGAATACATTGCCATTCGTGAAAACCTACGTCAACTCGATGGTGTCGATATGCGCCAGCATCCGGGCCAGAATTTTGGTGCAAAAAACCTGACTGAAATTACGCCAGAATTTGTGCGTCAGGAAGTCGCCGCCGGCCGCGCGATTATTCCGGCCAATATCAATCATCCGGAACTGGAACCGATGATCATCGGGCGTAATTTTCTGGTCAAAATCAATGCCAATATTGGTAATTCTGCACTCGGTTCAAGTATCGAAGAAGAAGTCTCGAAAATGACCTGGGCGACACGTTGGGGTGCAGATACGATTATGGACCTCTCGACCGGCCAGAATATTCATGAAACCCGTGAATGGATTATCCGCAACTCTCCTGTACCAATTGGAACCGTACCGATCTATCAGGCACTGGAAAAAGTCAATGGTGTGGCCGAAGACCTGACCTGGGAGATCTTTAAAGACACCCTGATTGAACAGGCTGAACAAGGTGTGGACTATTTCACCATTCATGCCGGCGTGCTTTTAAGATATGTACCGCTGACTGCCAACCGTTTGACCGGTATCGTATCGCGTGGCGGTTCGATCATGGCGCAGTGGTGTCT
Organism: Acinetobacter idrijaensis; assembly: GCA_000761495.1. Taxonomy (GTDB): domain Bacteria; phylum Pseudomonadota; class Gammaproteobacteria; order Pseudomonadales; family Moraxellaceae; genus Acinetobacter; species Acinetobacter idrijaensis. Next base: position 187,575 of record JQCU01000127.1, on the reverse strand, counting down.
GGCACATCATCAGGAAAACTTCTTGTATACCCATTTCGATGAAATCTGCGAGATCATGAAAGCTTATGACGTATCGTTTAGTCTCGGCGATGGCCTACGTCCGGGCTGTGTGCAGGATGCCAATGACGAAGCGCAATTTGCCGAACTTCGAACTTTGGGCGAACTGACCCACCGTGCCTGGGAGCATGATGTTCAGGTGATGATTGAAGGCCCGGGCCATGTCCCGATGCATATGATCAAGGAAAATATGGATCTGCAACTGGAAGTCTGTAAAGAAGCACCCTTTTATACCTTGGGGCCACTCACCACCGATATCGCACCGGGTTATGACCATATTACTTCGGCAATAGGAGCCGCGATGATTGGCTGGTACGGCACCGCAATGCTGTGTTATGTGACGCCTAAAGAGCATCTCGGTTTACCCAATAAAAAGGATGTCAAAGACGGCATTATTACCTACAAGATTGCCGCACATGCAGCCGATCTGGCCAAAGGTCATCCGGGTGCGCAAGCCCGGGATAATGCCCTGTCCAAGGCGCGTTTTGAGTTCCGCTGGGAAGACCAGTTTAACTTGAGTCTGGATCCGGACACGGCGCGCAGCATGCATGATGAAACCATGCCGAAAGCCGCGCATAAATCCGCGCACTTTTGTTCCATGTGCGGACCAAAGTTCTGTTCAATGAAGATTAGCCAGAATGTTCGTGATTATGCCAGTCAACAGGCCAATCCTGATCAGCCGGCAAGCTCTCAGGCCGAAATTGAAGCCGGCATGAATCAGATGAAAGCCAGCTTCCACAACTCTGGTCAAAATTTATACCACAAACTATAAAACTGTAAAAAAAACAGTTGTCTTCAAAAAAAACTCAGATAGGATGAAAATAAATCAATTCATTCTATCTGAGCATATGAATATTATTAAACAGGCCTCTTATAATAAAAAAGACTTTAGCGTAGAGGCACGTGAGTTCTTGTACCAGGGATTTATTCAGGTAGAAAAAGTCAGCCTGAAACACCGTTTATTTAATCAGGAAAGCTCAACCCCTATTTTGCAACGTGAGCTGATTCATCGGCCAGAAGCAGCGGGTGTGCTGATGTACAATCATCAACAGCAGAAATTCGGCCTGATCGAACAGTTCCGGATTGGCGGACTGGATGATATCGACTCTCCTTGGCAACTCGAAGTAATTGCTGGCGTTCTGGATGGCGATGAAGCGCCTGAAACATGCATCCGTCGCGAAGCACTCGAAGAATCAGGCTGTACCCTGGATGAGCTGCAGCACATTTTCAGCTTCTATCCGTCCGCCGGGGCATGTTCCGAATTATTTCATTTATATGTGGCGCAGACCGAATTGCCTGAACAGGGCGGTATTTTTGGCATGCCGGATGAAGGTGAAAATATCCAGCTGCATATTCTGGATTATGCTGATATTCCGTCCTTGCTCACGAATGGTCGCTTAAGAAATGCACCTGTCATTATGGCCTTGCAATGGTTGCAACAACATATTCATACTGCAGGAATATGTCTAAGGGGAAAGACATGAGTTTTCAGCAGTCAAGCATAAACACACAGCCAGATTGGACCATTATCCAGATTTCTGATACCCATTTGATGGATCGGGAAGAGCTGGAATTTGCCCGGATGAATCCCGAGCAGAGTTTTCACGAGGTGATGCAGCAGATCCAACAGCGCTTTCCCCAAATGGATGCACTGATTCATACCGGTGATCTGGCACAGGTGCCGGTCGAGCAGACTTATCAACGCTATTTAGCATTTGTCCAGTCTTTAAACGTGCCGTATTATCAGATTCCAGGTAACCATGACGATTCTCGGGTGTTCCCTTTTCACCAGCATGCGAATCAGGTACATGCCATTCATTTTGGCACCTGGACCATGATCCTGTTAAATAGTGCCGTTCAAGGCAAGATCGATGGCTGGGTGGAACAAGCTCAACTCGATCAATTGGACCAATTATTGCTTGAATTTAAGCATCAGCATGTCATTGTCGCTTGCCATCATCATCCTTTTGCGATGAAATCGTACTGGATTGATCAGCACCGGCTGAAAAATGCTGAAGATTTAAAAGATGTACTGGCTCGGCATCATAATATCAAGCTGGTTCTGTTTGGTCATGTGCATCAGGATTCCTGCAACGAATGGCATGGCATCTACTTTTTATCCACGCCATCGACCAGTGTGCAGTTTAAACCTAAAAGTGAAGATTTCGCGCTAGATCAGGCGGCACCAGGTTATCGTGTATTACATTTGCAACAAAATGGTGAGTTTGATACCTATATTGAACGGGTGGCATTGAGCCAGCAAAATATTAATACCGAAATTTCAGGTTATTAACTTTTCAATTTGTTTTTTTTGCATTACTTTATTGCAACCAAAGGAAATGTGATATGCATAGTCCAGACATCAAAGACTATCAATAAGCATAAAAAGTCTATATGATGACGGCCCCCATAGGAGGATAATCTTTCTACAGGGTGGATAAAAAACTGCATATCACCATATTTTTTGCGTAGCAATCATACGCATAGATGAGGAATGCCCTAAATGGCGAATGACAACCAAAATCAAGTCTTAGACAATCAAACTGATGTTGTAGAAGAGAAAGCTGCAAAGCGCGTACGCAAATCTAAGCCTAAAACGACTGACGGTGGTTCTACTGCTAGCTTATTTGGTATTGAACCTTATCAACCTAAAAAAAATGAAGAATACATGTCTGAAGGTCAGCTTCAGCATTTCCGCCAAATCTTGCTGGCTTGGAAAGCTGAGTTGATGTCAGAAGTGGATCGTACCCTCAATACGATGCAAGACGAAAATACTGCTCTTCCAGATGTGAATGACCGTGCGACTCAGGAAGAAGAGTTTGCGATTGAGTTACGTACCCGTGACCGTGAACGTAAACTGATTCGTAAAATCGAACAGTCGATCGAAGCAATCCAGAATGATGACTATGGTTTCTGTGAAACTTGTGGTATCGAGATTGGCTTGCGTCGTTTAGAAGCACGTCCAACGGCTACTTTATGTATTGACTGCAAAACCCTTGCAGAGATCAAAGAGAAGCAAAATAACGGTTAAGTATGTCTGTAAATAATCCTCCCCTAACCCCTCCTTTAAAAAAGGAGGGGGACAACAGGATGGCTTATGTGGGCCGGTTCGCGCCATCGCCAACCGGCCCTTTGCATTTTGGCTCCCTCATTACCGCAGTTGCCAGTTACTGCGATGCCAAAGCCAATCAAGGCACATGGCTGGTCCGGATTGAAGACACCGATATTCCCCGCATTTATCCCGGCAGCGAAGAGCATATCCTGCGTGCCATGGATGCCTTTCAGCTTGAACCTGATGCCGAAATCATTTTCCAGAAAGACCGTTTAGATATTTACGAAGACGTCATCCAGCAATTACGTCAGCAAGACCTAGTCTATGCCTGTCAATGTACCCGTAAAATGCTCGGTTCCAACCATATCTATCAGGATACCTGCCGCAACTTGGGTCTGGCTTTTGAGCATCAGGCCATCCGTTTAAAAGTTGAAGATGTTGAAATCTGTTTTGAAGACCGGCTGCAAGGTCAGCACTGTTCAGAACTGAAAAAAGATCTGGGCGATTTTGTCTTAAAACGTCGTGACGGCATTATGAATTACCAGCTGGCTGTAGTAGTCGATGACTATCTGCAAGGTATGACTCATGCGGTACGTGGAGCTGATCTTTTAGATAATACCGAACGGCAAATCTATCTGGGACAGTTACTCGGTTATCCGCGTCTGAGCTATATGCATCTACCGCTGGCAATGAATGATCAGGGGCAAAAACTGTCAAAACAGAATCTGGCCCAAGCACTGGATTTAACTCAGGCACCGCAATTATTAAAACAGGCACTTCAGGCTTTGCATCAGGCTGAAGTTGATTTGGACACTCCCGATCGGATGCTGCAACAGGCGGTAGTACAATGGGACATTGAGCGGATTCCACATACAACTGAGCTACAAGGTCACTATTTATAAAAACAGCTTTTCACTTAAGCTAGACTTCTAGAATGAAAAATTGATAGGAAGAAGAGTATGTTTTTTATTTTTGGCGTCGGCCCTAAAACCAAAACCATTGAGAAAAGCCAGTTTCTGTGTCCGGTCTGCCGTACTCGTTCGGGCTATGAGCTAAAACAGCAGCGTAATTATTTTTCTTTATTTTTTATACCCTTGATTCCACTTTCCAAGCCTAAATCTGCTTTTGTGACCTGTTCCAATTGTGGAACCGCAATGCCGAGCACGGTACTGGACCATGCTCAGCCAGAGCCAGGACGAAACTCCAATCTAGAAGCTTGATTCTTCGCGGCTTGGATTGACCTGACGCGTGGTCGAATCAATTTTCAGAATCAGACTGATCATGACCGCACAGATAATCAGGGATGAACCGCCATAACTAATAAATGGCAAGGTCAAACCCTTGGTCGGCAACATGCCCATATTCATACCGGCATTCACCAGAATCTGTAACAGGAAAATGATACTGATGCCATAAGCCAGATAGCCGGCACGCAAATATTGATGCTGCAAGGCGCGGTGTCCAATGCGGATACAGCAAACCAGCATGGTGAAGGACAAGATCAGGATGGTTGAAATGCCTAAAAAGCCAAATTCTTCACCCAAAATTGCCAGCATGAAATCGGTATGCGCCTCAGGCAAATAAGACATTTTCTGGATACTATGCCCCAAGCCTACCCCTGCCCACTCCCCACGGCCAAAGGCCATAAGGGCATTAGAGAGCTGATAACCGGTGCCTAAGGGATCTTCCCAAGGATTCGAAAAAGACAGCAGACGTTGCAGACGATACGGTTCCAACAGAATCGCGGCAGCAAATGCGCCGACCAAGGTCATAAAAGCCACACCGAACTGAATCCACGGCGCACCCGCCAGAAAGAACACGCCAAGCATGGTTAAGGTAATTACCACGGTTGCACCCAAGTCAGGCTCGAGAATAATCAAACCGACGGTAGCACCCATGATGGCACTTAAACGGACCAGACCCTTGATATTATTCCGTACTTCTTCCGCACGGCGCACCACGTAGTCTGCAGTAAAAATTGCCATCATCACTTTGGCGACTTCCGAAGCCTGTAAGGTAAAGCCTGCGATCCGAATCCAGCGTTTGGAACCATTGACTTCCGTCCCGACAAATAGCACGGCCACCAAAAGTACGATGGTAATAATCCACAAAAAGAAAGTGTTATTAAACCAGACTTTTAAGGGGATTTTATAAGCCAGAAAAGCTGCTACGGCAGCGACAAAAATCGAAATCCCATGTCGGCTAATATAGTGAAACGGATTTTCATGCATACGTTCTGCATAGGGCATCGAGGCCGATGCCACCATGATCGAACCAATGCAGAGCAAAGCCAACACACAGAAAATCAATACATTCCGTGGATTCACTTCAGCAGGTATTCTAGGTATCCACTGCGTATAAAATTGATTTAATTTATTGATCGTAGTCTGAGCAAACCCAGCCATATCACGAATCCTTGTTATTCTTAATTGAGTTCATTCACATACGCAACAAACTTGCGACCACGCTCAGGATAACCCGAGAACATATCAAAACTTGCGCATGCAGGAGACAATAGCACGACATCATGTGCCTGAGTGTGCTTTTGGCAGATTTCTACTGCCTGCTGCAAGCTGTCCGCATGAATCAGTTCAATCGTACCCGCAATCGCTGCTTCAATGACGGGACGATCTTCACCGATTAATATCGCTACTTTGGCATATTTGCTTAATGATTCACGCAAGGCTTTAAAGTCCTGCCCTTTGCCCTGACCACCGAGAATAATCGCGACTTTACCGCCTTGGGCTTCAATGGCCATGCCGAGACCGTCCAGTGCTGCCAAGGTTGCGCCGATATTGGTACCTTTGGAGTCATTATAATAACGTACGCCTTGCACTTCTTTAACGAATTCACAGCGATGTTCCAGACCTTTAAAGGTCTTTAAGGTATTCAACATGCTTTCCAGTGGCAGGCCAATCGCTTCACCCAGCGCCAGACAGGCCAAGGCATTGGCAACATTATGCGTGCCCTGCATATACATCTCGGTACTTTTCAGCAGACGCTCACGACCACGCGCCAGCCAGATGCTGCCATCCGTATCCTTGAGAATACCGTACTGGTTCATATCCGGTGCATTTAGACCAAAGCTTTGTATCGGTGTTACGTCTGGCACCAGAGGACGGGTCAAAGAGTCATCACGGTTATAGACGACTTTTTTTACACCCTGGAAAATCCGGTGTTTCGCCGTGTGATAACCCATCATATCGCCATGACGATCCAGATGATCTTCACTCATGTTCAACACCACCGCGACTTCAGCCGCCAGATTTGAGGTGGTTTCCAGCTGAAAACTGGACAGCTCGAGTATATACAGCTCAGGATCGTCTTTAGTCAGGTCTAGCGCAGGACGACCTAAGTTACCACCGATAGCGACTTTTTTACCAGCATCCGCTGCCATCAAGCCAATCAAGGTCGTCACGGTACTTTTGGCATTAGAACCGGTAATTGCTACGATTGGCTTGTCTGTAGCACGGCGTAAAATCTGGATTTCACTGACTACTGGAATGCCCTTGTTGATGGCTGCCTGAATTTCAGGAAGTTTAGGATCAAGTCCTGGGCTGATCACGATTTCTTCCGCAGACAACAACAGCTCGGCATCAAACTGACCGAAACTGGTCTGAACTTCAGCGGGTATCTGCTCATGCCCTGGCGGGTTAGCTCTAGAATCTGTTACTGCAACGCGGTAGCCCTGACTATGCAAGAAATTGACTGCTGCAACACCTGATATTCCGAGTCCTGCAACGACTTTTAACCCACCACGTTGTATTAACATTTTCGCCCCATATTTTGGTCTATTTTGAAACTGACGAAATGGTAGCACTTTGCTGTTTTGAATGCCTTTTCTGATTGGCTTTTCTGCACATTTTTTTTGTGTCCATGCGTAAAAAAACCGTCATGATCATGACGGTTTTTAAAATTCAGCCAGAAAAGGAAATTATTTCCATTTCACCGCTTGTTGGGCTGGCTTTTCTTCTGAACTTTTTTCTGAAACCGGACAGGCACAGTTGCCACCACAGCCTGCAGCCATACCCGGTTGCAGCCATTTGGCCAGACGCTGCCAACCCTTGGCCGCACAGGCATCAGACAGCTTCTGAAAGACTGAATTAGAGGTGTTGGGAAACACCTTTTTGAATACGACCAGCATGCTCCAAAGCACCAGCGCTGTCACAATTAGAATTTCAATCATCTCAATCTCCCATACCTATACAATGCAGCAAATTCAATTGGCCAAGGCCAAGCTGAGATTTAGCCCAAATAATATGAAGCAATTTGATAAGTCAGGAATGACATGAAATATGCCAGACCAAACAGGTAAACAGTCATGATACTGACAGTTTTCCAGGAACCGGTTTCACGTTTAACTGTTGCCAGAGTCGCCAGACAATGTGGTGCATAAATAAACCACACCAGCAAAGACAAACCTGTCGCAACTGACCAGCCCAGATCCCCTCCACCGCTGATTAGTGCAGCCAGACCTTCAGACATCGCATCTTCATCAACTGCCGACATCGCATAAACTGTGCCCAGTGCTGCAACGACCACTTCACGCGCTGCCATCGCCGGAATCAGGGCAATACAGATCTGCCAGTTAAAACCGAGCGGTGCAAAGATTGGCTGCATCAGATGACCGAGCATCCCTGCCAATGAATAATCAATGGCCGGCAGGGTTGCCCCTTCTGGGGGCTGCGGGAAAGTACATAGAAACCACAGCACAATCGATAAGGCGAAGATAATACCACCGACACGTTTCAAGAAGATTTTGCCGCGATCCAGCAAGCCGATCCAAACGTTCTTCAAATCCGGAAAACGGTAGCTTGGCAGCTCCATCAATAACATGTGCTGTGATTTATCTTTGTGGAAGAATTTCAACACAAAAGACACCAGCAAAGCACTTACGATACCCGCCATATACAGACCGAAGAGCACCAGACCTTGCAGATTCAGGAAGCCCCAGACAGTTTGTGCCGGTATAAATGCCGCAATCAGCAAGGCATAAACCGGCAAACGCGCCGAACAGGTCATTAAAGGTGCAACAAAAATCGTGGTTAAACGATCTCGTGGATCACTGATGGTCCGCGATGCCATAATCCCCGGAATGGCACAGGCAAAGCTGGACAATAACGGAATAAAGGCACGTCCTGACAAACCGGCTTTAAACATCAGTTTATCGAGCAAGAATGCTGCACGCGGTAAATAACCCGATTCTTCTAGTACTAAAATAAAGAAGAACAGAATCAGAATCTGTGGCAGGAACACTACCACGCCACCGGCACCGGCAATAATCCCGTCCACCACCAGGCTATTCAGTAATGGGTGCGAAATATATTCGCCGAGGAACTCACCCAGCCAGCCAAAGAAGGATTCAATCCCATCCATAAACGGCGCAGCCCAGGCAAATACCGCCTGGAAAATCACGAACATCATTACAGCTAGGCTGAGTAAGCCCAATACCGGATGCAGAAAAATCTTGTCAAGAAAATCGGTACGCTTATCTTCCTGATCGACGAAATTGACCACGTCATTCAGAATGTTTTCTACGCGCTGGTGACTATCACCTTTCAAGCCACTGAGCTCAGTCTGTGGTACAGAATACTTGCCTTGATCTAGCGCATTTTTCAGGTTTTCAATGCCTGAACTGCGCACAGCCACCGTTTCTACCACAGGCACGCCCAGTCGCTCAGACAGCTTCTGGGTATTGATCTGCATGCCACGACGGCGTGCTTCATCCATCATGTTCAGCACGACCAGCACCGGACGATCCAGCGCAATCATTTCCAGCACCAGACCCAGATGTAATTTCAGATTGGTGGCATCTACCACACACAAAAATGCATCCTGCTCCTGCTCTTCCGCAATTTTACCTTGCACCACATTACGGGTGATTTCTTCATCCGGACTGGTCGCATCCAGACTATAAGTTCCCGGCAAATCCAGTACCCGTACCGCTTTGCCTGAAGCAAGCTGAAAAGTACCGACTTTACGTTCAACCGTCACACCCGCATAGTTACCGACTTTTTGGCGTGTTCCAGTTAAGTGGTTGAATAATGAAGTTTTACCGCAGTTAGGGTTACCGACAAGGGCAATACGTAATGTATCACTCATGCCGACACCGCCTGTTCGATTTCAATTTTGGCTGCTTCTGATTTACGCAAAGCAAAACGTGTGAATCCAACTTGAATCAAAATGGGATCTCCACCAAAAATACCTTTAGTAATGACCTGTACCTTTGTACCTGGTACAAAGCCTAAAGTTTCCAAACGACTCGCGACGACATCGTGTAGAGCACTTTCACCATCAGTTGTTCGACTCACTTTTCGAATGATGGCAATTTGTTTTGCTTTTAAATCAGACAAACGCACCGTGAAATTCCTAAACTATTTTGTACAGTATACAAACAAATGAGAATAATTAACAAATAAGATTAATTACATTTCGATTTAGCCTTATACCACATCGACACTGTCATAAAATTAAACTACAGTGGAGAATACCAATCCCGATTATCGCTTTTTTAGATCAGATCCTTTCACCCTATGCTGAATAAAAAACCCCGTATTCCTGCCCCTGTCCAGATTCCTGATGCGTTCAGTTATTTGCAAGGTTTTCGTGATTATCTGATTGCACAAACGGTCAGCCCGCATACCCGCAATGCCTATTTGTCCGATCTGGTGCAATGTGCAGAATGCTTGAGCAAGCCTCTGCCCGAATGGAATCATGATGATATTTCCGATGTACTGATTGCGCTGACCAAACAGCAAAAAAGCCCACGTTCGATTGCCCGCTGCCTGTCTGCCTTGCGTTCATTTTATAAATTTTTACGCGAGCAAAAACTGCGTAGTGACAATCCGGTGGCCGCACATAAAACCCCGAAACTGGGCCGGGCCTTACCTAAAGATTTGTCCGAAGCTGATGTTGAAGCCTTGATTCATGCCCCGGATATCAACACGGCATTAGGGCTGCGCGATCGCGCCATGTTTGAAGTGCTGTATGCCTGCGGACTTCGGGTGACCGAACTGATTAACCTGCGTCTGGAACTGATCAACTTAAAACAGGGTTATTTACGTATCGTCGGTAAGGGGAATAAAGAACGTCTGATTCCAATGGGACAAATGGCCTGTGAATGGGTGGAAAAATATCTGAATGAAGCCCGTCCGCAACTGTACAAGACTTCGACCGATTATCTGTTTCTGACCCAGCATGGCGGCATCATGAGCCGGCAGAATTTCTGGTATGCCATTAAGCGTTATGCGCTGCAGGCCGGAATTCAATCCGAACTGTCACCGCATACCTTGCGCCATGCCTTTGCCACCCATTTACTCAATCATGGCGCAGACTTACGTGTGGTACAGATGTTACTCGGACATAGTGATCTGTCTACCACCCAGATTTATACTCATGTGGCGCAGGTACGGATGCAACAGCTACACGCGACCCATCATCCACGGGCTTAAAACGTTTACAGGTCGAATAAACTGAGAAGTTTGACGTGATTGTATTTTTTTTTGTTATGCTAATGCTCTGTTTTTAGTCCAAGAAGAAAAGGGTTATTTATGACATTTGCCCGCTCAAAAGTTTTTATGGCTTGCACACTTGCTGCTGGTTTGGGGCTTAGCGCATGTTCCAATTCCACGAACAACGATAAAAAGCAAGATACGCTCACTGCAAGTGCACCAGCAACGGGCGAAGCCTCTACCCTGACCGAACGTAATGCCCAACAGCGCCTGGTTTCGACCTTGGAAAAGCATTTCAAGACTGCCGGCATCAGTGCCAAAATCACCGACATTAAAGCCACCGAAGTCCCGAACCTGTTCTGGGTCAGCCTGGAAGGCATGTCTGCGGTCTATGTCACCAGTGACGGTAAGTATCTGATTCAGGGCGATGTGATCCGTCTCGGCGATAAACAGCTGCACAATGTCAGCGAAAATCTGCAAGCAGGCATCAACAATAAACTCTTTGCCGAACTCAAGCCAGCAGACTTGCTGGTCTATCCAGCCAAAGGCAAAACCAAGCATGTGGTCTATGTGTTTACCGATGTCAGTTGTCCGTATTGCCATAAATTCCATGAACAAATGGATGAGATGAATGCCAAAGGCATTGAAGTGCGTTATATCGCCTGGCCGCGTGGTGAACAGCATATGCCAGCCATGGAAGCGATCTGGTGCAGTGCCGACCGCCGTAGTGCGTTTGACCAGGCGATTGCCGGTGCACAGATTAGCGCAGAAAAATGTGAAAATCCTGTTCAAGATCAATATCAAATGGGTCTGAATATGGGCGTGAATGGCACCCCTGCCATTTATAATTCAGCAGGGGCTTATCTGGGCGGTTACCTGTCTACCTCGGAATTATTGAACCGGCTTAAATAACTCATTTTAATACGTTATTTAACTTTAATTTATAGATAAAGATATTCTGAAAATGACCCTAGAGTCAGGCGGTTTTTTTAGCTATGATCTAGGTTCTTGTAAAAAACTGTTTAATTTGGAGTGTGACGTGAAACCAGTTCGTCTGGCAATCCTCGGTCTTGGTACTGTAGGTGGTGGTGCCTTGAAACTATTAAAAGAAAATGCTGCTGAGATCAAACGTCGCACCGGTCGTGAAATTGAAATTACCCATGTAGGCACCCGTCGTCCACGTCCTGATCTGGATCTGCCAGAATCGGTCAAACAAAGTGCTGATTTGATGGACATCGTGCGTCAACCTGATGTAGACGTGGTGGTTGAAGTCATGGGCGGAATTCATCCTGCCTATGAAGTCATCATGGAAGCCATGAAACATGGCAAACATATTGTAACCGCCAACAAAGCACTCTTGGCTGAACACGGTAATGAACTGTTTAAAGCGGCTGAAGACAATGCCGTGCAAATTGCCTATGAAGCCGCAGTGGCTGGTGGCATTCCAATTATTAAAGTGATCCGTGAAGGTTTGGCAGCCAACAAGATTGAATGGCTGGCCGGTATTATTAACGGCACAGGTAACTTCATTCTTAGTGAAATGCGTGAAAAAGGCCGCGCTTTTGAAGATGTGCTGAAAGAAGCGCAAGAACTGGGTTATGCCGAAGCCGATCCGACCTTTGACGTGGAAGGCATTGACGCAGCACACAAGCTGACGATTCTGGCCTCATGTGCCTTTGGTATTCCACTTCAGTTTGACAAAGTCTTTACTGAAGGCATTGGCAAAGTCACGGCACAAGATGTGAAATATGCCGAAGACCTCGGTTTCCGGATTAAACATCTGGGCATTGCACGCCGTACTGATGCCGGGATTGAACTCCGTGTACACCCGACCCTAATTCCAGATGACCAGCTGATTGCCAATGTTAACGGCGTGAAAAATGCGGTTCTGGTACAAGCGAATGCGGTCGGCCCAACACTGTACTATGGTGCTGGCGCAGGTGCGGGACCAACGGCTTCTGCGGTTGTTGCTGATGTCGTCGATATTGTCCGTGACATCATTTACACAGAAGACGGCGCAGGTACTATTCCGCAACTGGCTTTTGAAGCGCTCAGTGATTTACCGATCTTGAGTCGTGAACAAATGACCACCGGCTATTACATCCGTATTAATGCCGAAGATCAGATGGGCGTGCTTGCCGATGTCACCACAATTCTCAGTCGTGCCGGCATCAGTATTGATGCGATCATGCAGCAACCGCGTTTATCCAAAGACCTTATTCCTATCGTGATTCTGACCGATCCTATCGTCGAATCAAAAATGGATGCAGCGCTTTCACAAATTCAAGCATTACCCGTCATTCATGGCGAAATTGTACGAATTCGTTTAGAATCGCTTGATAATTAATCGGGTTGAGGGGAGGATTCCCCTTGCCAAGCTCTACACACAATTGGAACATCATCATGTCGAATGCCAATCGTTATACTGGTTTAGTTGACCGCTATCGCGACCGTTTACCAGTGTCTGCAACTACTCGTGCGATCTCTTTGGGTGAAGGTAATACTCCACTGATCAAGCTTGAGAATATTCCACGCATTATTGGTAAAGATGTTGAAATTTATGTGAAGTACGAGGGCTTAAACCCGACTGGTTCATTTAAAGACCGCGGTATGACTATGGCGGTGACCAAAGCCGTTGAAGAAGGCTCTAAAGCCATCATCTGCGCATCTACTGGTAACACCTCTGCAGCAGCGGCTGCATACGCTGCGCGTGCCGGCATTAAAGCATTCGTGCTCATCCCTGAAGGCAAAATTGCCATGGGTAAAATGGCACAAGCGATGATGTATGGTGCGATCACCATGCAAATTCGCGGTAACTTTGATGACGGTATGCGTCTGGTCAAAGAAGTTGCCGATCAGGCACCGGTAACGATTGTAAACTCAATCAACCCATACCGTCTGCAAGGTCAAAAAACCATTGCTTACGAGATCGTTGAAGCTTTAGGTCGTGCACCGGATTATCACTGCCTGCCAGTCGGTAATGCGGGTAACATCACTGCGCACTGGATGGGTTATACTGAAGCGGTTGCCAACCAGTCGAAAGAAGAATTTGAGCAAGTCGTTTACGATGCTGAAACTGATGCCTTTACTGGTCCTAAACCGGCTGGCTTGCCAATCATGGCAGGTTACCAAGCCTCTGGTGCTGCACCGTTCCTTCGTGGCGGTCCAGTAGAAAACCCGGAAACTGTTGCAACTGCGATTCGTATCGGCAATCCGCAAAGCTTCAATCATGCTAAAGCGGTTGTTCGTGATTCAAACGGCTGGTTCGATGAACTGACTGATGCGGAGATTCTCGAAGCTCAACGTCTGCTTTCTATGTATGAAGGTGTGTTCGTAGAGCCGGCATCTGCTGCGTCTGTCGGCGGTGCCATCCGTGATATTAAAGCGGGTAAAATTGCTGAAGGTTCAGTAATCGTATGTACCGTAACGGGTAACGGTCTGAAAGATCCAGACACTGCTATCAAGCAATGTGCTGATGCCGTGATGTTGTCGATTGATGCAACTATGAGTCAAGTTAAAGACTCTATTCTGTCGAATATGTAATTCCGGCCAGAATTAAAAAAACCCTGCACTTGCAGGGTTTTTTTATGAACCAATCAATTAGATTCGTTTAGGTTGCTGGCTGACCCAACTCATTAAACGGGTCGCATCATTGGTACGCGCCTGTGAGCTGTTTGCACCTAAAAGTACCACCGCCACCGGACGGTTATTCAGAGTCGTGTGCATCACCACACAGCGCCCTGCTTCATTAATAAAACCGGTTTTAGAAATATTAATATTCCAGCCGCCATTACGTACCAAGGCATTGGTATTATTCGATTTCAACACACGATAACCCAAGTTAAAGTCATAGCTTGGCGTGGTCGAGAACTGGCGAATCAGGCCATATTGAGAGGCAGTATTTACCAAGATTCCCAAGTCACGAGCTGAAGCCATGTTACCCGGATGCAAACCGGTTGACTCCATGAAGCGGGTAGAATTCATGCCGAGCTCTTTGGCTTTTGCATTCATTTTGGCAATAAACGCTGATCGGCCACCTGGATAAGTGCGTGCCAAAGCGGCAGCAGCCGGATTCTCGGACTTCATCAGAGCAAACAGTAAAGCTTCAGCACGGTTCATGCTGTCCCCTGCTCTTAAAGTCGAGCTTGAGCTTTTACAACCTGAACAGGAAAAATCAGCCTGTTGTAGTGTGATTTTTTCCGACATGTTCAGACGTGCATCAGAAATGACCACCGCTGTCATCAGCTTGGTAATCGATGCAATCGGATAGGCAGTATTGGTATTTTTGCTAAACAGCACCTCACCGGTTTGTGCATCCATGACCAGTGCAGCCCGTGCATTGACAGAAGGTTGATTACTAAAATGATTCGTATCAATAATCTGCGGCGCAGTATAAGCAGGTTTGGCTGCTGCTGGCGCTGCTGTGCCGACCTGACGCAAAGTAGTGGTCACTGTTGCAGACCCGGGTGGCGAAGGCTCATTGGCTGACGCATTAAAATCATCGCTCATTAACTGGTTAACTTCTTCAGAAGACCAACTAATGCTGGAACCGTCCTCTGCCGTGCCAGAATTCATAATGATTTCAGCAAAACTTGTCGTGCTCATGCTGATTAACACGGACAGGCCGAGTAGATGCTTTAAAGACTTGTTTATTTTCTTCACTATTCCTTCACTCAACTAACAGAGGTAAGATTGATTTGCGTATTACCTCTAATATGCCTTACATTTAAACACAATGCCGAACATTTTTTGTTCTTGACACTATGTGATAAGTTTCAGATTTAATCTTGCGAATAGGATTGCTAATTTTGTACTTTCATTGCAAGCTTATTTTGCTTTATGTAACAAAAAAATGATTTTTTTAACAGAGGGAGAGCGTAGGTGATCACAGTTTTAGTTGTGGACGACCATGAATTAGTTCGTACTGGAATTTGCAGAATGCTAGAAGACCATGCGGAGGTTCAGGTAATTGGACAAGCTGAATCTGGTGAAGAAGCGATCTCTCTGGTTCGTCAACATCATCCTAATGTAGTTTTGTTAGATGTAAATATGCCGGGCATTGGCGGCGTAGAAACCACGCGTCGTCTAATTCAGAGTGCGCCGGAAACCAAAGTTCTAGCAGTCAGCGGTCTGGCAGAAGAACCTTATCCGTCCCTGTTATTGAAAGCCGGTGCCAAAGGCTATATCACCAAAGGTGCACCGATTTCGGAAATGGTCCGTGCGATTAATAAAGTCATGCAAGGCGGTAAATATTTCAGTGCCGACATTGCAGAACAGTTAGCCAGCTCTTACCTTTCTGATACACAACAATCCCCTTTTGATGCATTGTCAGAACGTGAAATGCAAGTGGCGATGATGGTGGTGAATTGTATCAGCGCCCAGGAAATTGCCGACAAGCTCTTTGTTAGTGTTAAAACCGTGAATACTTATCGTTACCGTATTTTTGAAAAACTGAATATCGATAGCGATGTTAAACTGACTCATCTGGCCATGCGCTATGGACTCATTAAACCTTAGCTTTTAACGATTTCCGGTGCATATGGCACAACAAAAAAACTATGCTGAACTGAATCAATACCATCTCGGTATCTGGTACAGCGCTTATCGTCTGCTGATCAGCACCGGTTTGTTGCTGATTTTTCTGCTGACCTACCCCGAACTCACCACCGATTATCAATACCCGCAGCTGTATTATTATGCACTGGGAATCGGGGTTGCGATCAATACCGTACAGCTGTTTGTGCTGAAATGGATCAGACGACTGATCCAGCCGCAGCTGATTATGATTTTCTTTAGCGATGTCTGCGTTTTAAGTTTGCTGACTTTGGCGAGCGACGGTCCTAATCTGCAAATTGGGCTGCTGTTTGTGATTACTATCTTTTCTGCATCTTTATTATTAGATGCAAAAAAGGCCTTGGTCGTCACCCTCATTGCAGTCATTAGTGTTATTTATCAGCATTTTATCGGCAGTATTTTTGCGTTTTCTTCACTCAGCAATATCAGTAATAGCGCCCTGCTGGCCTTTTTGTTTTTTGTGGTTTATGGCACTGGACAAATTGCCGTGCGCCGTTTTCAGATTCTGGAAAATTTGAATTTTTCTCAATCGCTGGAACTGCATCGCTTACAGAATATTAACCGCTATATTCTGGAACAGATTGAAACCGGTTATCTGGTTCTGGATGAAAACTATCATGTGGTACTCAGTAATCCTGCCGCCTGTAATCTTCTTGGAATTGAGTCCAAATACGGCCATGAGAAATTTACTTTATCTCAATCACAGCCAGATTTATTTGAACTGATCCATTTTGAAACGCTAGAAAATGGTGAGCGCTTTCAGTTTGAATCCCAGCAAAGTCGCTATAATATTCATGTGCAGGTGCAAAAACTGATTGTGCCGCATCAGACTCTAATGCTACTGGTGTTACAGGATGCCAAAAAACTGAATCAGCAGGTGCAGCAACTTAAACTTGCTGCACTGGGTCAACTCTCAGCCAGTATTGCCCATGAAATTCGTAACCCCTTGGCGGCCATTGTGCAGGCCAATGATTTGTATCTGGACTCAGAAACTGAACAGCAACAGCTACTCCAGCAGATGATTGGCCGACAGGCGACCCGGATTGACCGGATTATTCAGGACACGCTGAATATGGTCAAAAATAAAGAAACCCACCCGATACCGATTCATCTCAATGAATTTATCCCGTTATTTATCCAGGAAGATCTGGCCGATATTCGCGATCAGATTCAATTTAATATTGATATCCCGCTGGTGATTCAGTTTGATGAAGCACAGTTCCGGCAAATCCTGATTAATCTGATTCGTAATGCGATTCGTCACAATTCAGCCGATGCAGCCTATATTCAGCTGAATGTGCATCCCTATGAACATCGGGTCTGGATTGATGTACGGGATTTTGGCTCTGGCGTAGCCGTACATGATCAAGCTCTATTGTTCAAACCCTTTTTTAGCACATCGATTAGTGGTACCGGATTAGGATTGTATTTATCACATAGTTTTTGCGAAGCAAATCAGGCACAATTAAACTATATACAACAAGAACAGGGCGCATGCTTTCGCATCAGCTGTCAACGTATTACGCTTTAAAGGGGTCAAGGAAGATGAATGGGGAACAACAACCACTGGTGCTCTTGGTGGATGATGAGGAAGATTTATGTACCCTCATGCAAATGTCATTGCTGCGCATGGGAATTCGCACGCACATTGCCCATCGTCTGGAAGACGCTAAAAAATGCCTTGCCAATCATCAGTATGATGCCTGTCTGACCGACCTGAATCTGCCCGATGGCAATGGTTTGGAGTTACTGGATTGGATTGGCAATCTTTACCCGGCACTTCCGGTCGCGGTTCTGACCGCCTATGGCAACATGGAAATCGCTATTGCTGCGCTCAAAGCCGGGGCTTTTGACTTTGTCAGCAAACCGATTAATCAAAAACACCTGGAGCAGCTCTTACAAAAAGCGCTGAATAAACCGGTGGATTATTCGCATAATAATCCGAACGATGCACTCGAACATAAAATGCTGATTGGACAATCCATGCCAATTCAGCAATTACGCATTACCTTACAAAAAATTGCCCGCTCACAAGCACCGGTTTTTATCACTGGCGAATCAGGCACAGGCAAGGAAGTCGTGGCCAATCTGGTACATCGCCTGAGTAACCGCAACGAAGGTCCTTTTATTGCGATTAACTGCGGCGCCATTCCGACTGAGTTGATGGAAAGTGAACTGTTTGGGCATAAGAAAGGCAGCTTTACCGGTGCTGCTCAGGACAAACAGGGCTTGATTCAATCTGCACATGGGGGCAGCCTATTTCTGGATGAAATTGCAGAATTACCGCTTGCCATGCAGGTCAAACTGTTACGTGCCGTACAAGAAAAACGTATTCGTCCACTCGGTTCAGATACCGAAATTGATGTGGATTTCCGTGTAATCAGTGCCACCCATCAGGATCTGGACGCCTTGGTGCAACAAGGCAAATTCCGTCAGGATTTATATTTCCGTATTCATGTAATGGATCTGACTTTACCGCCATTACGTGAACGAGGCCAAGATATTCTGTTATTGGCCGAACACTTTATTCAGAAGATTTGCCAGGAATGGGGCATTCCCAATAAAAAACTGACCGAACGTAGCAAAGAGTTCTTATTGGGACAATATTATCCAGGTAATGTACGTGAATTGCGTAATATTATGGAACGCGCAATTACTTTAAGTGATGAAGAGCGGATTGATCTTCAGCATTTGCAGAGTGCACCGCTACGTCATGCGCTTAACAGCCCTCAGGAGATAAATACGCTCACGAGCGAGATCATTGCGACCGAAACCCTGATTGCACCTAAAAAGCTGCCTGAAGAGGGTCTAGAACTATATTTGGAAAAGGTCGAGAAAGAAATTTTACTGAATGCGCTGAATCTGACCCATTGGAACCGGACACTGGCCGCCAAAAAACTCGGCATGTCATTCCGTTCCCTGCGCTATCGTTTGAAAAAGTTCGGACTGGATACCGAAGAAGACGAATAATTATTTTTGCAGGAGCAGCAAGTCTGTGACATGTTCCAGATAACTCTCCTCACGCATTTCCTGCTTAAACGGATAGTTGAAATGCGGCTGTACGCCCCGCCCTTCAATCATCTGGCCACTCGGGCTAAAGTATTGCGATACTGTCATCTGTAAAGCCGAACCATTGCTTAAAGGAAAAAGTTTCTGTACTACGCCTTTGCCATAGCTCTTTTCTCCGACCACCCAGGCACGGTTATGTTCTTTCAGGGCTGCAGTAAACACTTCTGCTGCAGAAGCAGAGCGGTTGTTAATCAGCACCCCAACTTTCAGATTCTGGAACTCAAAACTCGGCAAGGCCTGAAATTGCTGGTTGCCTTCAGCACGGCTTTTGGTCGATACAATCACGCCCTGATTCAAAAATAAATCGGCAGATTCAACTGCGGCCGAGAGTAAGCCACCGGGATTATTGCGTAAATCAAATAGCACGGCTTTTAGGCGCTTGTCGGCATAACTTTCAATCAGGCGCTTGATTTCATTGGCAGTATCTTGCTGAAAAACCTTGACCTGCAATACCAGTACCTGATTATTGTGCAAGCTCGATTTAATTTCAGTATCCAGTTTGGTATTGCGGACCAGACGAACGGCCGGACTTTGCGGGGAAAGCTGGATCGTGAGCGTAGAGCCAACTGCTCCGCTCAATAACTGCCGGACTTGTTCCTGATTCAGGCTACTTAATACCTGATCGTCAATTTTATAAACAGTGACGCCATTACGCAGTCCCTGCTTGGCTGAATCTGCATCGGCATTCAAGCCCTGAACCACCCATTGCTTCATCCGCGGGTCAAATTGCAGATCAAAATCAATGCTGGCCAGATCACCTTCGGTATATTCACGCAGCTGCTTATAATCTTCAGGCGACAAATAGCGGGAATAGCGGTCTAAGCCACTGACCAGACCCTGAATGGCCTGTTGGAATAAGGCATCGTCATTTTTATCTTGAATATAATTGTCTTTTACAATGCCATAAATTTGCACAAATTCCTGAATGGATGCTACGGGAATTTCAGAATAGACCTGCCCATCCATTTCCATATCATCGAATGCCGGCTCATTTGAACCCGCCCCCCAGGCTGAATGACTCAAACACATCAGTAAGCATGGTATTACAACAGACTTCCAGCGTGTTCTTGCCATTCTTTGACCTTTTTTAGAATTTTATCGAAAATTATGCATCAAGCTGAATCAGGTTACGACCTTGCATTTCAGCAGGTACCGGAACTTGCATCAGGCTTAATAAAGTCGGTGCGACATCTGCCAGTACACCGCCTTCTGCGATCGTGGCCTGAGTTGGACCCACATAAATAAATGGAACTAGTTCAGTGGTATGCTGAGTATGTACCTGACCACTGTGATAGTCCTGCATCTGCTCTACGTTACCATGATCGGCAGTCACAATCATATGACCTTTTTGCGCCATCACGGCTTCGTAAACCCGGCCCAAACAGGTATCAACCGCTTCTACTGCTTTCACCGCAGCATCGAATACGCCAGTATGACCAACCATATCCCCATTGGCAAAGTTCACGACCAGCAGGTCAAATTCACCTGAATTGATCGCAGCCACCAGCTCATCAGTCACTTCATAAGCACTCATTTCCGGTTTGAGGTCATAAGTGGCTACGTTTGGCGATGGAATCAGGATACGTTTTTCACCCGGATATTCATCTTCACGGCCGCCGCTGAAGAAGAAGGTCACATGCGCATACTTTTCTGTTTCCGCGATACGCAGCTGAGTTTTACCCAAGTTTGACAGGTATTCGCCAATCGAGTTGACCAATGCTTCAGGCATATACGCTACAGGTGCATCAATCGTGGCTTGATAGCGGGTCAACATGACAAACTTCGCCAGATTTGGCACCACTTTACGTTCAAAACCGGCAAAGTCTTTTTCCACAAATGCGCGGGTCAATTCACGGGCACGATCGGCACGGAAGTTCATGAATACGACACTATCGCCATCCTGAATTTTTGCCAGCTCGCCAATACGGGTCGCTTTGACAAACTCATCTGACTCATCGGCTGCGTAAGCCTGTTCCAGACCTTCAACTGCGCTGACAGCTGTACGAACCGCTTCACCTTCAGTCAGCAGACGATAAGCCTGTTCAACACGATCCCAACGGTTGTCACGATCCATGGCAAAATAACGGCCGATCATGGTGGCAATACGACCTTGACCTGGATATTGAGCGAATAAGGCATCGAGTTTTTCTAAAGAAGGTTGTGCGCTTTTAGGCGGCGTATCACGACCATCTAAGAATGCATGTAAATAGACTTGCGCACCGCGTTTTAGCGCTAGCTCTGCCATCGCCACAATATGATCTTCATGGGAGTGCACACCACCTTCAGACAAAAGGCCAAGCAAATGTACTGCCCCACCTGCAGCTTTGGCTTTCTCAACTGCATCGACCAGAACTTCATGTTCAAAGAAGTCGCCCGTACGAATGTCTTTGGTAATCCGGGTAAAGTCCTGATACAGCACACGACCTGCGCCGAGGTTCATATGTCCGACTTCCGAGTTACCCATCTGGCCATCTGGCAGGCCGACATCTTCACCTGAACCCGAGATCAAACCATGCGGATGCTTGTCCTGTATCGCAGTTAAATTTGGTCGTTTAGCTGCTAAAAACGCATTGTCTTCGACCGCTTCGCGATGACCCACACCATCCATAATCACCAAAATGTGAGGGATTTTGCCAGCAGTTGCATCCGTCATAATGAAATACTCTGTTCGTCTACGAATTAATCGCTCTATTTTAGCGAAGTTTATAAAAAGAGGCCATGACCCGTATATGGTTTAAGCCTCTCATGATGATTGATTTGTTCTATTTTCCTGTACCTTAGCGTGCCCGATGCAGCAAGTATCCGCCGATGCCGAACATGATCAGAATCGGAATAAACACGAACCAGGCCGGAGACGGTGCATAGATCAAGCTGGCATAGCCGAGGAAATCCTGCAGATAGAAGAAACCCAGTCCGGCAAATAAAGCTATCACCAGACGAAAACCCATGGATTGCTGACGTAATGGCCCGAAGATAAATGAACAGGCGATCACTACTAGTGCAATCAGGGCAAAAGGCGAGCCGAGTTTTTGCCAGAAGGCCAGCTGATAGGTTTTAGGCACCTGGCTGTATTCATGCATATAGCTCATGAAACTGACCAGTTGACTCGGCGATAAATCTTCAGGATCAATCGTCACCATATGCACATATTTAGGCTGTAATGCTAGCGCTAAAGGTTGCTGTTGCTGCTTAACCAGTGTGGCATTACCATTTTGGAGAATATCGAACTGCTCTGTGTTGTCCAGCGTCCAGGAACCATCTTTAACAAATTGGCCCTGATCTGCCTGCAAGGTACCGCGCAAACGATAGTTCTGGTCAAAGTCCAGCATCTGCACATTTTTCAACTGACCTTGCGAGTTAGCATAATCGATATAAATAAAGCGCTGCCCTTCCCGAGTCCAGTAACCACGAACTTCACCGAGCTGAGCGGCTTTACTGGCACTTTTTACGCTTTTGGCCTGTTCATTGGTATAAGGAATGACCCACTCGCTCAGGGCAAATGACAACACCACCAACAACAGTGCTGAACGGATCACCCACCCGACAATACGCCATAAGCTCACGCCGACCGAACGCATCACAATCAGCTCACTATTCGAGGCTAATGTACCAAGACCTAAAACTGCACCAATCAGTGCAGAAATCGGCAGGATTTCATATAAATAATTTGGTGCGCCCCAAAGCACATATTTCAAGGCATCCCAGGCACCATAACCATCTTTGAGCGAACCAAGCTCACCCAGATAAGTAAATAATACCTGTAAACCCGCCAATACCGCGGTTGCACCCAGCATCGCCAGCGCAGTGGTTTGGGTCACATGTTTTGCAACTATACGACGTGCCAACATTGTTAAGACCTCACTCGCTGAATCTGTTTCTTGATTTTCGGGCCTAATTTCTGTTTACGCGAGAACAAGGCACCCGCAATTGCATAGGCAATCAGAATCAATGGATAGGCCCAAATGCCCATTTCTTCTTTACTGATCCGCGTCTTCACTGCCATCAGGGCCACAATCAGACTGGCAAAAATCATGAGGGCAGGAAATAACTTGAGATATCGACCCTGTCGTGGACTCACTTCAGACAAGGCCACAGCCAGAATCAGGGCAATCAGAATCGCAAAAGGAACAAACACCCGCCAGCCCAACTCACTGGCCACCACAGGATCCTGACGGTTCTGCCACAATTGCGAGGTCGGTAAGGCCTCAACTTCAGTACTGGCAAATTGCGCTTCTTCATCGCTTTCTAAGCGCAGACGATAGCTTTCAAATTCAGCTTGAGTATATTGCGGTGTACCCGGATAGATCTCATAACGGCGTCCATTAACCAGATCGACCACATTGGCAGCATCATTCGGTACTTCAATTCGGGTGGCTTCCTGCGCCAGAATCATCACATCCGGTTTGCCTTCTTTTTCCGCACGCTGATAAAAGAAAATATCTTTTAAATTTTTACGGTCTTCTGACAGGTCACCGGCATAAATGGTATAGGGCCCAGAGGAGATAAATTCTTTCGGTCGCACCAGGTCAAAGCCGGTACGTACCGCCTGACTGGTGGTCAGGGCTTCAAACTGGCGAATGCCCCACGGCGCAGCCCACAGCATCAATCCGGCCTGAGCAATCAAAAACACCAGGGTCATCGGCACCAGTAGACGCGCCAATTGATGCCGACTGACGCCACTGCCATTCATCACGGCCATTTCATGGTCGACATATAAACGGCCAAACACCAGCATCAGTCCAATAAAGAAACCGAGCGGAAGAATCAGGGTCAAGAATTCAGGCAAACGGTAGCCAATAATGCTAAATAAAATGCCTGCATCCAGACGGCCTTGCGCCGCGACACCAAAATACTTGATCAGTCGACCGCCCATCATGATCAAGGTCAATAAGGCAATCACCACCAAGGATGTCGAGACAACTTGCTTGACCAGATAACGCCGAATAATCAAATTAATTCTTCCAAAATAAGGTCCATAAAACGAGTGCTAGTTTACCCGAATAGCAAAAATATAAAACCTAGGCCGCCCTGCCCATTGAAAATCTATTCGGATAAATGTTTCAATGACTGAATGATTTACCCATCTAGACAGGCGTGAAAACAGAATATGAAACTTACAATTAATACGTCATTCCCAGAGAATGGATCAAGTCAATCTTTGTTGATTTTAGTTGACTCAGAACAACTTCAGAATACAACCGCAACCTATCAAATCAATAATTTAGACACATTAATTGAAGCCTCTCAATTCAAGGCAGCGTTGGCGGAAAGCCTGAGCCTGATTGGTCAGGTGAGCCAGTCCAGCCATGCAGCACTAATTGGTTTAGGCAAGGTCGCTGAACTACAACCGGCAAAACTTGCAAAAATCGCGCAAACTATTATTCAAGTCACTCAAAAAAAATTCAAACAGATTTCTGTAGATCTGACACAACTTCCACAAGAATTCCATTATCTGTTTGCGCTCTTCCTGACTCAGGCCAGCTATGGTTATGATGAATATAAATCCAAGAAGAATGAATTTGTGCTCGAGCAGATCGACCTGATTGCTACTCATAGCGTCTTAACTACCGAACAGTTGCAACTGGTACAAGCAGTGCAAAGCGGACAAAATCTGGCACGTGACCTGGGCAACCGTCCGGGCAATATCTGTTTCCCTGAATATCTTGCAGAACAGGCGGTGGCTTTGGCGGCTGAATATCCAGACCTACTTAAAGTCACGGTGCTGGATGAACAGCAGATAGCGGATTTAGGTATGGGCGCCTTCCTTGCTGTGAGTAAAGGTTCAGAGCGTCCAGGTCGTATTATCAGCATGGAATATCAGTCAGAGCGTAGCGAAGCGCCGGTAGTCTTGGTGGGTAAAGGTATTACGTTTGACACCGGCGGTATTTCCCTTAAACCAGGCGCAGGCATGGACGAGATGAAATACGACATGTGCGGTGCAGCCTCTGTACTCGGTACGATGCGTGCATTGTGCGAAGCCCGCTTACCTCTACATGTGGTGGGAACCATCGCTGCAGCAGAAAACATGCCTTCAGGCAAAGCCACCCGTCCTGGCGATATCGTAACGACCATGAGTGGTCAGACGGTTGAAATCCTGAATACTGATGCCGAAGGTCGTTTGATCCTATGTGATACCTTGACTTATGTAAAACGTTTTAATCCTGCTTTGGTGATTGATATCGCAACCTTAACCGGTGCCTGTGTGGTCGCTTTAGGTTCAGTGCTGACGGGTCTGTTCACGCCAGATGATAAACTGGCAGCAGAACTAGAAACTGCAGGCCAGCATTCCTTTGACCGGGTATGGCGTATGCCGGTACTGGATGACTATCAGGAACAGCTGGATTCGCCATTTGCCGACATTGGTAATATTGGTGGGCCAAAAGCTGGCTCTGTGACTGCAGCCTGCTTCTTACAGCGTTTTACCCGTGAATATCGCTGGGCACATCTCGATGTTGCAGGTACGGCGTGGAATTCAGGTACAAATAAAGGAGCGACCGGCCGTCCAGTTCCATTATTGATGCAATTCCTGGCGAATCGCGTTCAAAGCAATGGCTAAAGTCAGCTTTTATTTATTCGAAAAAAGCCCTGAACGACAAGTGGACAGTACTTGTCGTTTATGTCGTAAGATTCTGCGTCAGCCGGCGCGGATCTGGTTACTGTGTGCCGATACGGATTTGCAACAGCAGCTAGATGAACTTCTGTGGAGCTTTGCCCCCAGCAGCTTTATTCCACATGGTATTGACCAGCCTCAGGCGATGGTCTGTATTTCGGCCACACTACCGGAACAGTCCGACTGGATTATTTTCAATTTTAATCCGGAAGCACTTGAACCTTACGCAAAATTTAGTCACATTATTGAGATCATTGAAAATCATGAAACGGCTAAACAGCTGGGTCGTGAAAAATTCAAGCAATATCGTCGATTAGGTATTGAACCGGACACCCATAAGCTTTAACCGATATCATCCACAAGGAGAGGCACGTGGCATTAAATGTAGGTCCCGATTTTAAACAGCGCTGGTTAAATGTGCCGGAAGCTGTGCGTCAGACCTTTATCGATGACCTCTCTCGGATCTGCGATATTTTAAAGCCAGAAACGTCTTTGGAAGAATGGCAGAGTCGTGACCAGCACTTGCAGCAGGAATCTGAACGCAAGATTGAAGCAGCCTATGCGCAGCGCAAGGCCGAATTGATTGAAGAAGCCCGTATTCGCAAACAGCTCGCGCTCGAAAAAGCTTTGGCCGAAAAGCGTGCCGAGGAACAGGCCTATCAAGAACAGCTACGTCTTGAAGAACAGCGAAAATTGAGCGAACAGATCCAAATGCTTGCTGAAATAAATACGCATCTAGAAGCTGAAGTGCAGCACTATGTCGCACGTTATGCAAAAAATCCTGAGACGACTTTTGATTTTGCCAGAGGTCGCATCCAGATTGAGGATCAGAGCATTTTATCCGAATTAGAAAGTGTGCGTTTACGTCTGGAACTTGAGGCAGAAACCGTGATTGAACAGACCGTCAATGCACTGCGTGAAAAAATGCGTGCGGCGGCCAAAGAAGAAATCGAGTATATGCTGAAAAATTCAGAATTTTCTGATCAGCCACGCAATATTTAAATGATTCTTTCAGATTTAAAAAGCCCGAAAATTCGGGCTTTTTATATTTAGTCATATTTTAGAAAAAATCTGCCAGCATAAAGGCAGCATTTCCAAGCAGATAGCCAATGCTTAATAAAGTGCCAATCCAGAGGATGCCACCCGCAATATTATAAAAGCTGAATGTGGCAAAGCTCATATGCGCTGAACCGGCAGCAAAAGGGCCAAATGAGCGGACAAAGGGAATAAAACGTGCGATTAAAATAGTTTTACCGCCATGTTTCATAAAATAGTGGTTGGTTTTCACCATATATTCCGGCTTGAAATAACGTGAATGCTGGTTAAAATATTTTAAACCGAGGACTTTTCCGGTGTAATAATTCACGCTATAGCCCAGCACCGAAGCAGTGAATAACAACAGCCCCATCGAATGCAGGGTCACCAGATCGCTGCTGGCGCACAAAGCTCCCACAGCCAGCAATAGACTGTCGCCGGGCAGGAAAAAGAAAAACACCGAACCGGTTTCTGCAAAAATCACCAGAAACAGGATTGCATAAATCCATACCCCATATTGATCGAGCAATAGCGGCAATGACTGTTCCAAGTTAAGTAAAAAATCGAGCATTCGACCCGTCCACTAAGGCAATATTTGCAAGTTGAACTGCTGATTATCCCGAAAAATAAAAAAACAGTCTAATTTTTCAATCAGACTGTTCAGTAAATCAACATTTCTCTTATTTTAAGAAACCATTTTCAGCCAGAAAATTCATGCTGATTTTTGATTGTTCAGTGGTTTCGGCGGCTTTATCACCGAGCAATAAACGCTCGATATAACGTGCCAATACATCCACTTCCAGATTGACCTTGCTGCCAACTTTCCAGGTACCAATATTGGTCCGTTCAGCAGTATGCGGAATCAGGTTCAGACTAATCACACTACCACGCAAATGATTAATCGTCAGGCTAATACCATCGACTGTAACTGAACCTTTTTCTGCCAGATATTTGGCAATTTCAGCAGGTGCAGTGACTTCATAATAAATCGAACGTGCATCTTCACGAACCAGCGTGATCTCGCCGACTGCATCGACATGACCTGACACAATATGACCGCCAAAACGCGTAGTCGGCAACATGGCTTTTTCGACATTGACAGGTTGACCGGCTTTCCAGGTGCCGAGTGTAGTCCGGTTCAGGCTTTCACGGGAAACATCAGCCGTATACCAGTTCTCGCCCCAGTCGATCACGGTCAGGCAGATGCCGTTGGTCGCAATAGAGTCACCCAGATGTACATCGGACATGTCTAGATCGGTGTGGATGCGTAAACGCACATCGCCTCCAACGCTTTGCAGACTTTCGACTTTGCCGAGGCTTTCGATAATACCTGTAAACATTTTTATTTCCTTTTCAATTCTTTTACCAGAGGGCCAACTGGGTACTAACGCCGGTCGTATCCACACCACCCAATTCTGCATAATGATGCAGCTGGCTGAGTAATTGACGGATCGGTGGACCTGACTTGGCGTGGGTATCGGTAATCACAATAAATTCCAGCACGCGGGCACGTTCAGACTGGCGCTGTTTGCTAACACGATAACGCGGCACATCCTGGGTTAGCAAGGTCACCCGGCCACGTTTCAGATTGGCCTGTAACAAATCGGTAGCGCTGATATTACCGTCAGTTGAATAACTGGTCAGAATGAAACGTGCATTGATGGTGGCCAACAGGCTCTCGTAAGCTTCTTTGGCATATTTAGAGGAATTGTACTGGCTCGGACGCTCTTTGCGCCATGCCCGGTCAATCCCGCTCTTAAAGCCCTTGGTATCCGGAGTCGGTAAATCGGCCTGATCCCATAAGGTCAGCGCATTCAGCACATGATAATTACTGCTATAAGCATGCTGATTATACGGTGGATCCAGATAAGCCACATCCACTTCAAAGCCGCTCATCTGGTTGGCCAGATGCTGGGCATCGACACACCACATTTCTGCAGCCATTCCCTTTTTCTGATCCGACTCGCAAAAACGGCTTGGCGTTAACCATAATAAAGATTCAATCCGTTCCAGTGCAGTTTGGGTTTTCCCGCCCCAACCATGGTGGAAGCTTTTGAAAACACCAGAAGTATTGCTGACAAAACTGGCGGAATACAGCAAAGGCGCCAGCAAGGCAGACATTTCCACATCATCAATTGCACCTTGGGCCTGCCAGGCTGCAATCTGCTGACGAATCGCATCAATACGCATGCCGTTACGACGTTTGAAGAACAAACGGTCACGGGCTGGATCATAGATTTCATCATTACGCGGACACAGGTTATGCGTCACCCAGCCTTTAACTTCCGGTAAACGGTTCAGATGATCAATCGCTTTCTGATAGCCACCAAGTTCTTTAAAAGCCGGTGCTTCCGTACAGGCCAGTACCGCATGATTCAACGCATGGCTATACGGTTCCCAGTCGTTGGCAATGACGCGATAACCATTCTGACGGGCCAAACGTGAAACCACACCTGAACCGGCAAAAAAATCAGCAAAGATCGGCGCACGGCCATCGCTACGTTTCAGGGTTCCTGTACTCTCCAGAGCTTCCAGAATTAAATGCAGTAAACGGCGCTTATTGCCCAGATAGGGAACCAGCTGATGGAAAAGATATTCATCGGTGGTACGTGCCGCATGGCGACGTTTATGATAAACCGTAGACTCTGAACTCATAGTGTCTCTTGAAAAGGAATTAGCCTGAAGCGCACGTCATCACCTAAGCGAGTTACATCGCGCAGCTTAAATCGGAGTTGTTCGGCCATATGGCTAAATTCTGCATTAAACATGGTACGCGCAGACTGACCCAATAGGGTCGGTGCAACGTAACTGATCAGTTCATCAACCAATTTTTGTTGTAAAAATGCCGTAGATAAGGTCGCCCCTGCTTCCACCAAGACATCATAAATCTGATGCTGCTGAACCAGTTGCTTTAATAATTCTGCTAAAGGCTGTACCGGCAAGTGTAGCACACCCAGGTCTGCAAGCTCTTGACGAAATGGCCCCATGACCATCACTGTTTCAGGTTGCGCTAAAATCTTTGCACTCAGTGGCAGACGTCCCTGACGATCCAGAACAATCCGTTTCGGTTGCACCACGGTCTTGATATCTTCAACAGCATCCAGTTGACGTACATTCAGCTGACAGTCATCAGCAAGGACCGTTTCAATTCCGGTAATCACCGCGCCTGAAATCGCACGCCAATGCTGTACATCCTGACGTGCTGCTACACCGGTAATCCATTTCGATTCACCTGATGCCATCGCGGTACGGCCATCCAGGCTTGAGGCAATTTTTAAACGCACATAAGGCATACCGGTCGCCATGGCTTTCAGGAAGCCTTGATTCAGCTGATGCGCTTCATCTTCACAGATGCCAACCTCGACTTCGATTCCAGCATCTTTCAGGATCTGTACGCCCTTGCCAGCCACCAGCGGATTGGGATCAGGACAGGCAACAATAACTTTTGCCACGTCTGCCTCAACTAAACCCTTGGCACAAGGCGGCGTCCGGCCATAATGCGCACAAGGCTCTAAGGTGACATAAGCTGTGGCACCACGTGCCTGTTCACCGGCCTGACGTAGCGCAAACACCTCGGCATGTGGCTGTCCTGCTTTAGGATGAAAACCCTCACCAATGACGATACCATCTTTAACAATGACACAGCCGACATTCGGATTCGGTTTGGTGGAATATTGCCCTTGACGAGCCAATTCAATGGCACGCTGCATCCAGACTCGATCTTGATTCAATTCAGCCATGTTTATTCTTGTAATTCTCGTTGTTGCATCTGTTCAATCTGATGACGAAAAGCTTCGACATCCTGAAAATCCTGATAAACCGAAGCAAAACGCACATAAGCCACATGATCAAGTGCGAATAAAGACTGCATCACGATTTCACCGATGGTACGAGATTTCACGTCACGCTCACCCAGACGGCGAATCTGTAGCTGAATATCGCTCAGCACGGTTTCAATCTGTTCCTGAGTCACCGGGCGTTTTTGCAAGGCATGCATCAGGGAACGACGTAGTTTGGCTTCATCGAAAGGCTCATTTTTGCCATCCGACTTGATGACGCGCGGCATCACCACTTCATAGCTTTCAAAGGTAGTGAAGCGTTCATTACAACTGACACATTCACGGCGACGACGAATCTGACAGCCTTCAGCTGCCAAGCGTGAATCAATCACTTTACTGTCTGCAGTATTGCAAAATGGGCAATGCATAGCGGTTTAATTGAACAAATCCAGATGGATTCCGAGTGTAGCAAAAATTACAAACTTTGTAGAGTTTTACGCAACATATAGAAAAAAAACAGCCCATTCGGGCTGTTTTACACTATATATTGATTATGGTGTATTGATTATTATTCGACACGTTCGCCATGTTGGCTTAAATCCAGACCCATACGTTCATCATCAGATGCCACACGGATTCCAATGATCAAGTCGATGACTTTCAGGATAATAAAGGTCATGATCGCAGAGTAAGCAATTGTCGCCAGTACACCTTCCACTTGCACCCAAAGCTGATGCATGACATTGGCAGGGGCATTGTCACCCATGATGAATTCGCTAGCAAAGAAGGCCGTTAAAATCGCACCGACAATACCACCTACACCATGCAGACCAAAGGCATCTAAAGAATCATCGGCTTTCAATGCGCGTTTCAGTGCAGTAATCCCCCAGAAGCACACCACACCACCGATCAGACCCATTGCCAATGCACCGCCGACAGTCACAAAACCTGCAGCTGGAGTAATGACCACCAGACCAGCAACTGCACCCGATACGCCGCCCAGTACAGAAGCTTTACCACGTGCCAGTTTTTCAGTGATTAACCAAGAAATGGCTGCTGCTGCCGCTGCGACTTGAGTCACGATCAAGGCATAGCCTGCAGAACCGTTTGCACCTAATGCAGAACCACCGTTGAAACCGAACCAGCCTACCCAGAGCAAAGATGCACCGACCACAGTAAGCGTCAGGTTATGCGGTGCCATAGATTCACGACCCAAGCCCATACGTCTGCCTAGCATATACGCTGCTACCAGACCGGCAACACCCGAGTTGATATGTACAACCGTACCACCGGCAAAATCAAGCGCGCCGTCGTTACCTAACCAGCCACCACCCCATACCCAGTGGGTAATTGGTGCATAGACAATCACCACCCAAAGTGCGATGAAAGCAACGAAAGCACCAAATTTCATACGTTCTGCAATCGAACCGCTAATGATGGCAACCGTAATGATGGCAAAAGTCATTTGGAAAATCACAAACAGGATTTCAGGAATCGTGCCTGAAAGCGCCTCTGTGGTGATACCAGCCAGCATGAACTTATCCAGACCACCTATAAAGGCATTACCTTCACCGAAAGCTAGGGTATAACCAATAATCACCCAGGCAATACTGACCACCGCCGCAGCAATAAAGCTATGTGCCATCGTCGCCAGAACGTTTTTCTTGCGGACCATACCGCCATAAAATAGCGCCAAGCCAGGAATAGTCATGAGTAAAACTAGAGCGGTAGAGGTTAAAACCCAGGCGGTATCGCCGGTATCTAGCGTTGGTTCTTCTTCTGCAGGCGCTGCAGCTTCAACTGGCGCTGCTTCAGCAATTGCTGCTGTAGTGTCTGTTGTTGTATTTGTTGTATCGCCTGCTTCTTCAACAAGCACAATTTCTTCTGTCGGTGTTGTTGCTGTTGCAGCTTCTTCAGCCCATGCAACAGAACCACCAAAAAGAGCGCCGGCCATGCCGAACGCGAGTAGCATTTTTTTCATTCGTATCCCCCAACCAAGTTTTTGTGAGTTATTAGGTACTCAGCAAACTTCGTGCCAAGTTAGACAGCGTCTGCACCTGTTTCACCTGTACGAATACGGATGACTTGTTCCAAGTTAGTCACGAAAATTTTTCCGTCACCGATTTTTCCAGTGCTCGCCACACGAGTAATAGATTCAATCACCGCGTCTACCATTTCATCGCTAATCGCGATTTCAATTTTGACTTTCGGCAAGAAATCTACAACGTATTCAGCACCACGATAGAGTTCAGTGTGACCTTTTTGACGACCAAAGCCTTTCACTTCAGTTACAGTGATGCCTTGAACACCAATTTCAGACAATGCTTCGCGAACATCGTCTAATTTAAAAGGTTTTACAATTGCAGTTACGAGCTTCATGTTTGTTTTCCTTCGGCTTATTTCACCAGTAAGGTTTTACGTTCAAATTTCATGCCAAGATTCCTAAGGTCGGGGGAAATTAGAAAGCCTGGCATGTGGTTTATTTATACCTTATTTTATACGGATAAAGGCTTTGAATCTTCAAAAAATAGACATTTTTTATGTGGATTTTTACAATATCTTTAATCGAATAAGTCTATATTTTGTCTGAAATACTATAGTCTGCATTTTAGCAATGCTAAACTGTGCGCTCCTTTCTACGGCGATGGATCAGACAATGATTGAAACTTTATTACAAGCAATTTTGCAGCAAGTCGAACAACCTAAGAAAGATTTAGAACATAATATCCGTGCCCTATTAAATGAAGCTGTATCTAAAATGGATTTGGTGTCTAAAGAAGAAATAGAACGTCAGCGTACTGCCCTAAATAATGCCAATCATCGCTTGAATGATTTGCTCAAACAGGTGGAAGCATTAGAAGAGAAAATTTCGAACAAAAAATAAGCACAAGTACAGTGCACAAAAGACACCAGAACTATAAAAATAACGCACCAAATTGGAACAATAATAATGTCTTTTGCCAAAATTTATACGCGAGGCTTGCTGGGCCTACATGCACCTTTAATTGAAGTCGAAGTTCATGTGAGTTCGGGTATGCCTTCGCTCACTATAGTGGGGCTTCCCGAAGCGGCGGTACGCGAAAGTAAAGACCGGGTACGCTCTGCCATTTTGAATAGCGGCTTTCAATTTCCGACCAAACGTCTGACCATTAATCTGGCCCCTGCAGATTTACCGAAAGATGGGTCACGTCTGGACTTACCGATTGCTTTAGGTATTTTAGTGGCCTCTGGGCAGCTGCCTGAAAATTGCACCGAGCATCTTGAATTTATTGGAGAATTGGCCCTCGATGGTCAATTACGTCCTGTCAGCGGCACCTTAAGTATTGCCATTGCCTGTCAAAGTGACCAGCATCAACTGATTTTGCCTGGCCCCAATGCACAGGAAGCCTGTCAGCTTCCAGACTTTAAAGTCTTTGCAGCCAATCATTTAAAAGAAGTGTGTGAACATCTTTCCCAAGCGCAGCGCTTACCGCAAATAGAAGCCAGTCCACTCAATACAGACCATTTTTATAAGTTTGATCTGGCGGATGTAAAAGGACAATTACGACCACGGCGTGGCTTGGAAATTGCTGCGGCAGGTGGTCATTCCCTGCTGTTTCGAGGCCCACCCGGAACAGGCAAGACCTTGCTGGCTTCTCGATTGGCCAGTATTTTGCCGCCCTTAAAGACGCAGGAAAATCTGGAAGTGGCCAGTATTTATTCGGTGGCGAATGCCAATCACCCTTTTGGACAACGGCCGTTTCGAGCACCACACCATACTGCTTCTGCGGTGGCATTGGTCGGTGGCGGCTCACACCCCAAGCCAGGAGAAATTACCCTGGCACATTTAGGGGTTTTATTTCTGGACGAACTGCCTGAATTCGACCGCAAAGTGCTGGAGGTTCTACGTCAGCCTTTGGAAGCGAAAGAAATCGTCATTTCCCGAGCATCACGCCAAATTACCTTTCCGGCCAATTTCCAGTTAGTGGCTGCCATGAATCCCTGTCCATGTGGGTATGCCTTTAATCAGGATATCCGTTGCCAATGTTCACCAGAAAGTATTAAACGCTATCAGAACCGGATTTCAGGCCCGTTGCTAGATCGGATTGATTTACATATTGATGTACCGCCATTACAAGCGCATGAATTACAGGACAATCGACCTACAGAAAACTCAGAAACGGTTAGACAACGCGTCATTGCAGCCTATGAAATTCAGATGCAACGGCAAAATACCTTGAATATGAGTTTGAGTCCAAAGCAGTTAGAGCAATATGCCGCATTAGATCAGTCTGCTCAGAATATGCTTGAAATGGCTCAGCAAAAACTGAATTTATCAGCGCGCGGCTATCATCGGGTCTTGCGTGTTGCACGCACTATTGCCGATTTAAATCAAAGTCCAGATATTCAAAGTCAGCATCTTTCGGAGGCCCTGTCTTATCGCGGGCAGCAGCAGATTTAGATCATTAAAAAAAGGCGACCTAAGGTCGCCTTTTTATCTAAAGAGGATTAGAAGCTATAACCGAGTCCAAATACGACTTTATTCTTTTGTTTTTCATCAAAACGATCATAACCACCCAAGATATAATTCATGCTTGCAGTTACACCTGTGTCACCAAGTGGCTTGCTTAAACCGATGTCAAAATGACGGAAACCAAAACTTTCTGTAGTTCCTTCAATAAAGTCACCTGATTTTTCATAAGCGTATAAGCCTAAAGCTGTATCCAAGCTAAAATCTTGTGGTAAAGCATAGCTATAAGTAGCTTTTAAATAGGTATCACCTGCATTGCCCCAAGTAGTATCTTCAAGAAGAGTTTGTGCTGTAACGCCCAAATCTTTATAGCTCATACCCAGTAACAGCTCAAATCCATCAGAATTGACATCAGATTCATAATAATAATAGTAGGTCGTACCGATCGTTAAACCTAAGTCATCATTGACTGCATGGCTATAGCCAGCATAGAAGTTATTTTCGAAAGCATCACGTCCTTCTTCAGACAAAGGGTAATCTAGCGTAGATCCCCACCAACCTGCATAGAAGCCAGACGCATGGTTATAATCAAGTCCACCTTGTAAGGTAGCGCCGCTATTTTCAGGAATGTTAGTAATACCACGCAAGTTATAGCTCGAAAGTACGCTGATATTTCCAGATACCGTATGTTCAGCAACAGGTTCTTCGGCAAAAGTAAAAGAAGATACAGCGCCCAATAAAGCAAGAGATAATACTTTTAATGTTAATTTCATTGTGTGGCTCCCCCAGATCGTCTGAGACGTTTTTATGATCATTGATTAAACTCAAGCTCAAAATTTGCAAGAGCTATGCCAATCTGGATAAAAGGAACCAAAATAATAAATCTAAAAATATAAATAAAATTTAAGTTATTGTTTTTAATTTAAAATTTGAATTATAAAAAACTGAATTATCTAGGCTTTCTTTTAAATAAATGTATTTAAGGCTATTTCATCACTTTTTTAATACTTGTACATAATCATTTACAATTTGCCCCATTTTGATTCCATTTTTGTAATGATTAAAATTTGTGCTAAAAAATAGTGCGTAATTTTTGATCATATTTTTCTCCCGTTTCAAAATAAATAAGCTGATCACATTCATTTCACCACTTTAGAAATATCATTTATAATTTCCAATAAAATTATGTTTTTACTCACTTTTTACCGATAGGTTAGAAATTAATCACCTCAAATCCTTGCTATTGTTTAATTTGAGTTAAAAAAATCTAAACTTTAGTGGAATATATCCAATAAAAAATGACATTTTTTCAGCAATTCTTATACAATTCCTAAAAAATTCCGATCAATTTGTATAAGGCTCTCTTCCCAATGCAAAATTCAAAAAAATTAACATTAGCAGTTTTGATTCAGGCTGCTTTGGTTTCTACCGCTTTCGCTAGCGAGCAAAGCGAGTCTAAAGGTTTTGTAGAAGATGCTGAAGGTTCTGTACTTTTCCGTACCGGCTATTTGCACCGTGACAAGAAAAATAACGTACCAGATACGAGCTCATTTGCACAAACTGCGATTGTTAAACTAGACTCTGGCTTTACTCAAGGTACTGTAGGCTTTGGTGCTGGTATTATTGGTGATGCTTCATTTAAATTGGGTGAAAATGGTCATACTGGCAATGATATGATCCCAGTCCACCCTCAAAATAATGCTGATGGTACTAAAGATGCTTATGACCACTGGGCTCGTGGCGGTGCATATGTGAAAGCTCGTGTATCAAATACGACTGCGACTTACGGTACTCAGGTTTTAGACTTACCTGTACTTGCAAGCAATACTGCGCGTTTAGTGCCTGAATACTATACTGGCGTATTGGTTCAAAGTAACGAAATTGAAAACTTAAACCTGATTGCTGGTAAATTCACAGAAAATCAGCTTTCCAACCAAATCAATTCCGATGGTGCAAAGCTGGATCGTGCAGTGGTTTGGGGCGCGAAATATAAATTTAATGATGCAGTTAATGCTTCTTATTATGGTACAGACATTAAAGACCGCTTAGACCGCCACTATGTTAATGCCAACTATAGCTATGCATTGGCAGATAAAAGCACATTAACTCATGATTTCAGTGGTTACCATACAAAATGGGATAAAGAAGCAAATCCATATCTTTATTCTCAAATCGGCTCACCAGATGATTCATTCGATAATACTATTTTAGCTTTATCTACAACTTATAATCATGGTCCACATAATGTCATGCTTGCTTACCAGCAAAATTTTGGTAACACTGGCTATGACTATGGTTTGGGTACAGGCGTAGGTGATGGTAAACAATCGATTTATATGCCGAATTCATACCTGTCTGACTTTATTGGTAATGACGAAAAATCAGCGCAACTTCAATATACATTTGACTTTGGTGCTGTAAATGTTCCTGGATTATCTTGGACATCTGCTTTTGTTTATGGTTGGGATATTAAAGCTACTAACAATGCAGGTACTATGATCAGTGATAATGAGCATGAGCGCGAATTCTTTAACCAAGTGAAATATACTGTTCAGTCTGGTTTTGCGAAAGATGCAAGCTTACGTCTTCGTCATTCTTACTACCGTGCAAGTGATGATTATCAATCTAACTACATTGGTGACACTAATGAATGGCGTATCTGGTTAGACATTCCTGTAAAATTATTCTAATTCACTCGAGTTTCAAGCCATAAAAAAACCTGCACCATGTGCAGGTTTTTTTTATTCCAGACTTTAAAAAGTTAAAATCTGGACAACAAAAAGCAATTATTTGTTTGCTTCTGCATAAGCAGCAATTGAGTCCAGTACTTCTTGCTTCGCAACATCAGCACTTTCCCAACCACTGAGCTTGACCCATTTTCCTGGCTCTAAATCTTTGTAGTGCTGGAAGAAATGTTCGATCTGGCTAATCAACAATGGAGGAAGATCAGTATATTCCTGAACATCTTTGTAGATTGGAGTCAGTTTGTCATGTGGAACTGCAACCAGTTTCGCATCAACACCACCGTCATCTTCCATGTTCAATTTACCGACAGGACGGCAACGAATCACAGAACCTGGCTCTACTGGATGAGGCGTTACAACCAGTACGTCTAATGGATCACCATCAAGCGATAGTGTGTTTGGTACATAACCGTAGTTTGCTGGGTAGAACATTGCTGTACCCATGAAACGGTCTACAAATAACGCATCAGAATCTTTATCGATTTCGTATTTGATTGGTGCTGCATTTGCAGGAATTTCGATGATCACATAGATATCGTTTGGCGCATCTTTACCCGCTGGGATATTGCTGTAGCTCATAGCATCACTCTTTAACAAGTTATATCTTTTAAAAAACCGCGACAATTATAACGGTTTTTAAAGATTTTTTTGGATTTTAAAATATCGAACTGTAAATATGTCCGCAGACCTGATGACTTAAACCAACTTGATGATCAGCAGCAATAAGGTCACAGGACATAACATCGAGAGCAACCATACGATAGAGCGTAAAGTCGCCCAGTTGGCCAAATAGCAGATTCCGTACAACACACGAAAAACCAGATAAGCCACACCAAAAATCATGACCAAATCTTGTGATATCACCATGTACTCTGCCATCAAGATCGCAGCAATAAAGAGTGGTAAACTTTCAAAGCTATTCTGCTGGGCAGCATTGGCGCGACTGGCCAAGCCTGAAGACTTTTCTAAAAATGCCCGTGGATTCTGATTGTCTTTAGTGCTGAAGCCTGCTGATTTTTTTGCAATCAATGTAAACACATAAGGCAAAAGACAAGCGGCCAAAATGAGATAAATAACCCCACTAATGCTGTGCATCTGTTTTTTCTCATGAAAATTTTATCTCTATCATAGCATGGCATTTCGTGAATAAATTTTGTTAAATAGAGTGCTTTTTATTACTTGTTAAGGATTCACTATGGTCGCGCCTGATCAAAATGAAATGTTCGATGTCCTCGAGAAACAACGCCAGCATCAACGTCAAGTGGATCGCGTATTAAAAATTGTCCTACCGATTGTGGCATTTCTGATGGCTGTCATTTGTGCCAATATGAATATCTGGTCACCAATCTTCACCTTTGCCATTTTATGGATTGCCTTTTATTTCGTCGGTATCAAGCGTACGCCTCTCTGGCACTGGCTGGTCGCGATTCTGGTGTATTGCTTGGTCGATAACATTCTAAGTTATGGCAGCTTTAATCAAACCGGATTTACTCGCCAGTTTGGCACCATGTTTATCTTCTTGGGAGTAGTTGGTGTAGGTCGTCCTTATTTTGATCGCTGGTTAATGAAAAAATAAAAAGTCCAAATCAAAAAAGCGCCTGACGGCGCTTTTTTTTTCTTATAGGTATTAGGCTGTTTTACGTAAATCTTTACGCAGGATTTTACCTACGTTTGATTTTGGCAATTCATCCATAAACTCGACATAACGTGGACGTTTATAACCGGTCAGGTTTTCTTTAGCGAATGCTAAAACTTCTTCTGTGGTTAAAGACGGATCTTTTTTCACGACAAACAGTTTTGGCACTTCACCTGATTTTTCATCAGGCACACCAATCGCAGCCACTTCCAGTACTTTTGGATGAGTTGCTACAACTTCTTCAATCTCAGATGGGTAGACGTTAAAACCAGACACTAGAATCATGTCTTTCTTACGGTCTACGATTTTCACATAACCACGTGAATCCATGACACCGATATCACCGGTACGGAAGAAACCATTCACCATGACTTTTTCAGTTTCATCTGGACGGTTCCAATAGCCTTTCATGACCTGAGGACCACGGATTGAAATTTCACCTTGCTCACCCAGTGGAACTTCATTGCCTTCATCATCCAGAATAGCCACTTCAGTCAATGGTAATGGAATACCAATAGTGCCACTGAATTCTTCAGACGCAGGTGGGTTTGCTGTTGCCACCGGAGAAGTTTCAGACAAGCCATAACCTTCAACGATATTGGTTCCGGTAACTTTCTTCCATGCTGCTGCAGTAGAAGGAAGTACCGCCATACCGCCGCCCATCGCCATTTTCAGTTTACTATGATCAAGTTGCTTGAACTCTTCATTGTTTACCAGCGCATTGAACAATGTGTTCACTGCCGGGAAGAAAGTCGGTTGATATTTACGTAGCTCTTTCATTACCGCAGGTAAATCACGCGGGTTTGGAATCAGAACGTTGGCCTGACCTTTGTACATACCGTAAAGTGCACAAACCATGAAAGCAAAGATATGATAAAGCGGCAAAGCACAGAAAATACGGTCATCTGGCTGGCCATCTTGCGCACCAAATTTACTCTGGAAGATACCGTCACACTGCAACATGTTCGCAACCAGGTTACGATGTGTCAGTTCAGCGCCTTTAGATACGCCTGTGGTACCACCTGTGTATTGAAGAACTGCTGTATCGCTAAGGGTCAATTCAGGGCGTTTATAGTTACTTGGATTAACTTTAGATAACGCCGCATTGAATCTCACATGGCCTGGAATATCCCAAGCTGGAATTTGCTTGCGCACAGAACGCAGTACAAAGTTTACCAATGTTCCTTTCAAGGCACCCAGCATGTCACCGACAGAAGCCACTACAACATGCTTCACCGATGTTTTACCAATAATCGCCTGGTAAACAGATGCAAAGTTCTCAATAATCACCAGAACTTCAGCACCTGAGTCATTCAATTGATGCTCAAGTTCACGCGATGTGTAGAGTGGATTCACGTTGACCAATACCAAACCTGCGCGGAACACCCCAAGTGCCACAACCGGATACTGAAGAACGTTTGGCATCATCACTGCCACACGTGAACCTTTTGCCAACCCCAAGCTTTGTAGATAAGTTGCAAACTTGCGGCTCGCCTCTTCCAATTCATTGAAAGTCATGGCCTTATCCATAAAGATAAAGGCATCACGCGAGCCGAATTTTTGGAAATTACGCTCAAAAATATCTACTAGAGAAGTATTTTCTGCTGGTAATTCTACTGTTTCTGGAATCCCTGTTTTTTGGTATTCAGCAAACCAAATTTTTTCCATAATGGCCATCTCTCCAATCATAATCCTTAGTATTTCAACTGTTTTTTTCAATATCACACGCCATTTTTAGACTTGTATATGTGCGATATTGCATCCATCTTGTTGAATCGTTGTTCATATATAACGTATTTCGCAGGATGGATGCTAGTCTTATCTTTGAATCAACAGTTTATTTGCTTTTTGATATCCGCGTGGTAAAAGCTGTCCTTTTGCACCGCGCTTACCGATATATTTGCGCAAATCATCCCCTTTTAATTTTAACTGCTGTTGTCCTGCAAGCACTTGAATTATTTCATCAAGCTTCAATATTGTCATGGACAAAATTTGTTCATCACCTTCAAGTTGTATCAATTTATTTCCTTTACCTTTGTTCAGTACAGGTAATTCTGCTAAATCGACAATCAACAGACGTCCTGCTGAACTGAGCAGTGCAACATGTGTGGCATCTTCGAGCGGCTGCAGGTTCATGACCTCTGCCCCTTCAGATAAATTCAGGAAAGCTTTCCCGGCTTTGGCACTGGTATCCAGCTGCTTGGCCTGGGTTTTAAAGCCATAGCCTTTGTTGCTTGCTGCTAGAATTTCAGTTTCATCCTCTGCCACCAGAACCTGTTTAAAACCTACCCCGCTGCCTGGAGACAGTTTTGAACTGAGTGGTTCGCCGAGACCACGCGCAGATGGCAGCGTGTTGATGGCCAAGGCATAGCTACGCCCAGTGTCATCTAATACATAAACGCGTTGATTGGATTTGCCCTGTGCATGACTCAAGTATTGATCACCAGCACGGAAATTCAGATTTTCTGCATCGACTTCATGACCTTTGGCACAGCGAATCCAGCCAGCTTCTGATAACACCACCGTTACCGGATCGGCCGGCAACATTTCAGTTTCATTAATTGCAGCAGCTTCGGCACGCTGTACGATTGGCGAACGGCGATCATCGCCAAATTTCTTGGCATCGTCTTTCAGCTCAGAAATGATCAAGCTTTTTAAAGATTCCGGATTGGCCAGTTGTTCACGAATCACTGCCGCTTTCGCTTCCAGTTCTTCCTGCTCACGGCGCATTTCCATTTCTTCAAGCTTGGCTAAATGACGCAATTTTAGTTCTAGAATCGCTTCGGCCTGAATCTCGTCAATATTAAAACGCTGCATCAGTACCGGCTTGGGCTGATCTTCCTCACGGATAATCTGAATCACTTCATCAATATTCAGATAGGCAATGATCAGACCGCCGAGAATATGTAGGCGTTTTTCGATCTTGTTCAGATGATATTGCAGACGGCGTGTTACCGTGGTTTTACGGATTTCAATCCATTCCAGTAAAATACGACGAATCGATTTCACCTGTGGACGGCCATCGGCACCAATCATGTTCATATTGACACGATAACTGGATTCCAGATCGGTGGTGGCAAATAAATGACTCATCACCGATTCGGCATCAATACGATTCGAACGCAGGACAATCACTAAACGGGTTGGATTGGCATGATCCGATTCATCCCGTACATCGCTGACCAATGGCAGTTTTTTGGCCTGCATCTGATCGGCAATCTGGGTGATGATTTTGGAACCGGACACCTGATAAGGCAGTTCCGTGATGATAATTTCGTTTTTATCGACGCTATAAACCGCACGCATGCGATAACTGCCACGACCTGTGGTTTGAATTTTTAATAGTTCAGCAGGTGGGGTGATAATTTCGGCTTTGGTCGGCAAATCTGGCGCAGGAATATATTCTGCGATTTTTTCATCGGTCAGGTTCGGATTACGAATTAGCGCAATCGTCCCTTTGACCACTTCACGCAGGTTATGCGGTGGAATGTCTGTGGCCATACCGACAGCAATACCAGTGGTGCCATTCAGCAAGATGTTCGGTACACGTGCCGGCAAGTTCACCGGTTCTTTCATCGAACCGTCAAAGTTGTCCTGCCATTCACAGGTGCCCTGTCCCAGTTCAGACAGTAATAGTTCACTGTACTGGGAAAGCTTGGCTTCGGTATAACGCATCGCTGCGAAAGACTTTGGATCATCCGGTGAACCCCAGTTGCCCTGCCCTTCAATAAACGGGTAACGATAACTAAAGGGCTGTGCCATCAGCACCATGGCTTCATAACAGGCCGAGTCACCATGCGGATGGTATTTACCCAATACGTCACCAACAGTACGTGCCGATTTCTTCGGTTTGCTGGTCCATTTCAGGCCCAGCTCACTCATGGCATAGACAATCCGGCGCTGTACCGGTTTCAGGCCATCGCTAATATGAGGGAGTGCCCGATCCATAATCACGTACATGGCGTAATTCAGATAAGCTTGTTCGGTAAATTCTGCTACGGAGCGGTTTTCTGTCGCATGATGCGCAAGGCTTGTCATAACAACCTATAGTCCTAAATAATTCGTTTTTGTATCAATGTTTCTTATGCTAAGTCGTGGCTGTAGATGACACAAGGGCATCAAATCGTTCAGCGCGACAATTTGTGTCTTATGGCCTAAAAATATCCACTTTATAGGCCCTAAGCAACTAAAAATTCATTCCTTTATAAGCCCATCGATTCCAGGGTCTTGCCTTTGGTTTCTTCACCCAGGACCAGAATCACAATCGCGACAGCGACCAAAACTGCCGTAAACATGGTAAAGACATAGCTGAAACCGTTTGGCATGCCCATCAGATGGGTTACTGCAAAAGGTGCCGCGATACCGCCAATCCGGCCTACTGCACCAGCCCAGCCTGAACCAAAGGCACGGATATTGGTCGGATATTGTTCCGGGGTATAAGTGTAGAGCACGCCCCAGGCACCCAGATTAAAGAAGGACATCAGACAGCCCCAAATCACGATTTCAGTAACACTACCCGACTGGCCAAAGAAATAGGCCGAGATCGCGCACATGCCAATAAAGCCGGCCAAAGTCGGCTTACGACCGAGTTTTTCGACCAGCCATGCCGCCACAAGATAACCGGGCAACTGCGCCAGAATCATAATCAGCACATATTCAAATGACTGTACGATGCTATAGCCTTCTTTGACCAGTAAGCTTGGCAACCAGGTAAAAATGCCATAATAGGAGAAAATAATACCGAACCAGATCAGCCAGAGCATGAGCGTACGGCGCGCAAAGATACCCGACCATAGCTGGGAAAATGAAATATGCTGCTTCTCTGCAACTGGTTTCACTTCAAAGATTTCATAAACTTGAACGCCACATTGACGCTCAATCTTTTTCACCAGTGCCGAAGCTTCCTCTATACGGCCACGGTTAATCAGGAAAGGAATAGATTCCGGCACCATTTTCCAGATCACGATGGCATACAGCGCAGGCAGGCCACCAATCATGAAAGCGGTTTGCCAGCCAAAATCTGGAATGATAAAGCGCGATACTAGCGCCGCGACCAGCCAGCCCAGCCCCCAAAAACTTTCCAGCAAGACAATAAAACGGCCACGTACATGCGCAGGAATATATTCACTGACCAGCGTTACGGCCACGGGTAGCTGACCACCCAAGCCCAAACCGACGATAAAACGGAATACCAGCAGCCAGGTCAGATCCGGTGCAAAAGCACAAGCTGCAGTGGCCAGGCTATAAATGACCAGGGTCGCAGCAAAGACTGTTTTACGGCCAAAACGGTCTGCCAGGCCACCTGAACAAATCGCCCCGATCGCCATGCCGACAAAACCGATCGACACCACCCAGCTTTTTTGATCGGCAGTCATCTGCCAGTCTTCAGCCATTTTTGCCAGGATAAAGGAAATCAATCCGGTATCCATCGCATCAAACATCCAGCCCAGTCCAATCACCACCAGCAAGGTGTAGTGAAACCTACCA
This sequence comes from Acinetobacter idrijaensis, assembly GCA_000761495.1. GTDB lineage: Bacteria > Pseudomonadota > Gammaproteobacteria > Pseudomonadales > Moraxellaceae > Acinetobacter > Acinetobacter idrijaensis. The sequence goes on along the minus strand of JQCU01000127.1, from coordinate 142,631 downwards.
ATCGGTAAGCGTTGTATGCGAGAAACTAAATCCATAACAAAAATCTCTGATCAGGTGGAACGGGAGATGCTGCTTTCTCAACAGGTGGGCTGCTTTATATTTTTTATACTACGAATTGAGCTGAATGCGGCTATTTTTATTGCCGCACTTTATACATTTAAAAATTAAGATTCGTCTTTGGAAGATGCCGAGTGCTCATCATCATCTTTATAAATGAATTTTGGCATTTCCAGACCAAAATAGATGGCGATCAGACGTAAGCTAAAACCAAAAATCAGGGTAGACAAAATGGTCAGATCCTGCGACAAGCCGTAGTGGCTACAGAGCCAGTAAAAGATCACTGAAACAAAGGCAATACTGGCATACAGTTCACGGCGGAACACCAGCGGCACGTCATTACATAAAATGTCACGCAAAATCCCGCCAGACACACCGGTCAAGACACCCGCAACGGCGCTGACCACAAAACCATGTCCCATTTCCAGGGCAATCTGACAGCCAATAATGGTAAAGCCAATCAGGCCCAAGGCATCCAGCACCAGGAAGACATTACGTAACTGTCGCATCCATTTGGCAATCAGGATAGTGACGAAGGCTGCGCAACAGGTCAGCACCAGATATTCGGGATGTTTGACCCAGGTCAGGGGATAATGTCCGAGCAGAACATCGCGGACCGAACCACCACCCAGTGCAGTAACACAGGCAATAATCATCACGCCAAACCAGTCCATGCTGCGCCGGCCAGCGGACAGTGCCCCGGTCATGGCTTCAGCGGTAATTGCAATAATATAGATGACGGTCAGTAACATCGCCCTGCTTCCACCTGAGGCTTTGAGATGGCGGCTATTCTAAGCTAAATCTGTGTGAAAGTTATAAGAATCCGGCACAACATTGCTTAAATTTTTTACCTGAACCACAAATACAGGGCTGTTTCATGCCGAGGGTCTGATCCGTGGTCGGATCCAGGAAATACCAGCGACCTTCCAGCTTCACAAAATGTGAAACTTCATGATGTATCTGTGCCTGCTTACCATCATGATAATGAGCCTTGAACTCAACCAATGCATGATTTTTATCTAATTTTTCATCGGCTTGAACTATCTCAAGCTTTAACCAATGATTGGCTTTGCTCCAATCGCTAATCGCCTGCAGGTCCAGTGCCTGTTGCTGACCCAGCGCGGTGGTGGTTTTGATGTAATCGATTTCATGCTTCGCGAAGGCACTATAACGGGAACGCATGAGTTGCTGCGCAGTCTCTGCGACCCGTTGTCCTGCATGTAAGGGCTGACAACAGCTGTGATATTCACCTTGTCCACATGGACATGCTTCTGACATTTCAGTTCCATAAAAATAGCCCGACAATGCGGGCTATTTTAGCAAATTTTTGCGTCCGAACCTTCGCTATAGTCTATTCCTGTACAGGAAGCGGAATGATATGCACTTTATCGATCTTATGGCCGTCCATGGTGACCACTTCAAAGATATGTCCATCTGCTTCAAATTTTTCACCACTATGCGGTAAACGTGCCATATGGAATAATACATAACCGGACAGGGTGGAATATTCTTCAGTTTCATTGACCAGATCACGATCCAGCAATAAGGAAACATGACGGATGTCGGTCGAACCATCCAGAATCAGGCTGCCATCTTCCAGACTTTCTGCAGCAGCTTGCAGCTCATCTTCATCCGGGAATTCACCGGCAATTGCTTCAAGAATATCAATTGGGGTGGCAATCCCTTCAATTGAACCATATTCATTCAGGACAATTGCCATCTGCAATGGAGCCTGACGCAACTGTTCCATCACCATCAAGACCTGGGCATTTTCATGCACAATCACCGGTTCACGTAAGTGCTTTTCAAAATCCAGCACCCCGGTTTCAATGTATTCATTGAGGACTTTATGGGTCAGTACCACACCGGCAATATTATCCAGTTCACCCCGGGCGATAATCAGACGCGAGTGGCTCATCTGCAATAACTGTTCTTTGATACTGTCAGCGTCATTGTCCAGATCAATCCATTCCAGTTCAGGACGTGGCGTCATTACCGACTTGACCGGACGTTCAGACAGACCCAGTACCCCCTGCACCATGACACTATGATAGATGCCATTGTCATCATTAAAGACTTCATCGGCAAAGGCACGTGTCGCCAGAACATCTTCCGGCTCAGAAGAATCATTGTCCTGAGCAGGTTTGCCGCCGAGCATGCGCATCACTGCTGAAGCAGTACGGTAGCGCATGTCGGTGGTGGTCACCATTTTTTCCTGATTGCGTTTCATGGTCTGGTTAATAAATTCGACAATCACCGAGAAGCCAATTGCAGCATACAGGTAACCTTTCGGAATATGGAAACCGAAGCCTTCGACCACCAGCGAGAAGCCGATCATCATCAGGAAGCCCAGACACAGAATCACCACGGTCGGATGTCTGTTGACGAAATCCATCAGAGCTTTGGATGCCCAGAGCATAATCCCGATGGCAATAATCACGGCAATCATCATCACTGACAGGTCTTTGACCATACCAACCGCAGTAATCACGCTGTCTAATGAGAATACGGCGTCCAGCACCACGATCTGGACAATCACCATCCAGAATACCGCATGGACCGGATTTTCTTCTTTGATGACGGGTTTGGCTTCCAGACGCTCATGCAGTTCCATGGTGCCTTTAAACAGCAGGAACACCCCACCAAACAATAGAATCAGATCGCGGCCCGAGAAAGCATGATCAAAGATGTGGAATAGTGGATCAGTGAGGGTCACTACCCAGGCAATCGAGGCCAGTAAGATCAAACGCATCAGCAGGGCCAGCATCAAGCCGACAATCCGCGCCGTATTACGTTGTTCTGGTGGCAGTTTCTCCGCCAAAATAGCAATGAAAACCAGATTGTCGATCCCGAGTACAATCTCAAGAACAATTAACGTGAGTAAACCGACCCAGGCTGAAGGGTCTGACATCCATTCAAAGATCATACGCTTGGCTCCTGAAGCTCAGGACTGCAGCATGGAATCACCTGACGCTGTGACACAGTAAAACAGAATTTTTTATATTGAATAAGATCAATTATTTGGCGTAGATTTATAAAGTTAAACGGCCAACTACCACTACCCATCGTCGTTCTATTGTTGTGAAACCAATTTTCAGTATATCAAGATCAATTTGAAATTCACCTGTTTTCATAGCTGTTTATCGATGAATTTTGCTGAGCCCTATTGCAGTGAAAATGTAGCCGCACACAGAATTGTCATATTTATTAATTAAGCTATAGTCACAAGAAAGAAAAATGATAAGGTGAAGAAAATAAATGCAAAGCGTAATTCAAATGACAGATTATTTTAAAGAAAACTCCCCAAAAACAACACGCCCTCTAGTGGCTCTCTATTGTGGTTCACGTGCAGGCAACAAACCAGTTTATTTAGAAAAAGCCATTCATCTCTCGCAAGGACTGGCAGAACATGGTTTCGGGCTGGTTTACGGTGGCGCCAGTATTGGATTGATGGGACAGGTCGCGGATGCCATGATCCAGCATGGCGGTGAAGCTGTAGGGGTGATTCCTGAATTTATGCTGGATTATGAAATTGCCCATAACCAGCTCACCGAATTACATGTGGTGACCAGCATGCATCAACGCAAGGCTATGATGGCCGAGCGGGCCTGTGCCTTTGTGGCATTACCGGGTGGACTGGGCACGTTTGAGGAAATTCTGGAAATTGCCACTTGGGGTCAGCTAAACCAGCACCAGAAACCGATGATGCTCTATAACGTGAATGGCTTCTATGATGCCTTGATTGCGCAGCTGGACCGCGCCGTTGAAGATGGTTTTTTACCGCCACAGCATCGTGCCAAACTGATCATTTGTGAACACGAAGAAGAAATTTATACGACTTTAACCAATTTAGGCCATCCGCAAAGATTTGTAGTCTAAGCTTCTCAAGCAATAAAAAAGCGAGCACCTGGCTCGCTTTTTTATTGGATTTTTAATATCAGGTCTTATTGACCATAATTCGTCACAAACTCATAAAACATCGGCAAAGTCGTTGCCAGAATGACCGACATAGCCAGACCGAACATCAGTTTCATGGCATCTGCACTGACATTGCGTGACGTACGATGTTTATTGACTTCATCCAGAATCATCGACATGGCAAATTCACGACCTGCAAGTAATCCCAGGAATACCCAAGTGGTACTCATTGGAATATTGCTCCACTCTTTGAAGATCAACAGGATAATGGCATACAGGAAGTCGATAATCGTCGCAGCACGAATGTCGGTCACACCGGTTTTGGTATCGACAATTTTCTGGATGGCCCCACCACGTTGATACAGAATCACGCCCAGCAACACTACGAATACCGCAATCGCAAACATCAGGAATTCAAACGGTACCTGACGCGGCACATACACGAAGATGTTGGCCAGATCCTGAATCAGCCATTGGCTCCACAGGAAACCGGTAGATACCCACTGCAAGCCCATCCAGACCTTGGAGTGTTCCTGATGCCGTGTCTTGGCAAAATGGCGTGCCAGCTGCTTGACCACAAAACGATAGATGACAATCGCCACCACAAAGGCCACCGCATAGCCCATCATCGATTTGACCATCATCGAGCCTAAGCTGGCGGGAGAGAAAATCGTAAGCACCAGGAAAGTGGTACTGACTGGAATCCCGTATTTGGTCAGCATCAATAGCAGAATTGGCGGCACAATGTACAGCCAGGTAATGCCACCTTCAGGGAAAGGAATCGTTTCTAAACGACCGTATGAGGCATCACCCACCCCAGATGCATACCAACCATAGACCAATACGACAATTAAAATTGAGCTGATATAAATCCACAACACCCACCATGGGCGATGTGAATTCGAAGAAATAAATGTCCCTAAGGTTTGAGGTACATCATTTCCGACAATAGAGTAAGCGGCCAAACAGAAGCCGATCACCATCAAAATCTCGATTGTCATAAAAACAAACCTATACGCGAGGAGATTTCAGCAGTGCTGAAAAGTTGGCCCAAGATTATGACGGTTTTATTTCATTTTAATGACAAGACTGTCATATATATGGTTACCTTACAAAAAAGAGCACCGAAGTGCCCTGAGTCTAAAAGCTTTTGGTTACTTGAGATTTAATTGATAAATCGTGGTGCTGCCACTGACTTCATGGCCGACCACCAAGAGTGGTTTCTTATTCGGGGAGTCTTTGGCGGGGATAAATACCAAACCTTCCGGTCCTAAATCACCGGCTTGTCCCATTTCAATCTGCGCTGTGGTTGCTTTAAAATCACGTGAATTAATATATTGCACGAAGATTGGTGATGCAGGTGTAGACACATCATAGACCATGATGCCACCGACACGCTCCAGCCCAATAAAGGCAAAGGTTTTTTGACCAATCTGCCCCAAGGTCACCCCTTCAGGTTCCGGCCCTTTATTGTCACTGCGATTATCCAGTCCGGCTTCTTCATGATTAAAGTTGAAAATCTCAGGATGATGTTTGGCAATATACTGCTCAAACTGATCGCCCGAATCCCATACCAGTTCTAAACCGGTCTGCTGATCATTTTCCACCCAGATACTGACCGAGCGTGTACCAAAGCTATATAAATGATCATAGACCAGATTGCCCCGTTCATTCAGTTTGGCTGTACCATCGGCATTTTTTTGATAGCCTTCGGTCCACGTAATATTTAAACGGCCCAAAAGATGATCTTCACGGCAGTCTTTGGCATCCCCTACAATAGCACCGCAGTAGGCAAAGTTAGTTGGATTGAGTTCTGCACCTTTGGCCAATACCCGAAGATGGGCTGGTAAATCATCGCCCAGACGGCGGTCAAAACCTTTGGCATGGACCAAGTGTTTCACCCGCCATTCTTCTACAAAGCCCTGGCTGGTATCGTTATTGAAATATGCAGGATTGTTTTCACCCCAGGCACGGGCATCGCCTTCATTGGCAGACACAATATAGGTTTTGCCGGCGACCTCAAAACTTGCAATCGCATCTGGCATATATAAGCCTCGGACATTGGCCCAAGTTTGAATATTGATTTTGCCTTTACCGTCGACACCATCCACATCGCTGACATCCATACCATGACCCTTCATGCCATGATCTTTGAAGCCAAATGGATAAACAGCGAGTACTTTGGCAGCAGCCACATCAATTTTGGCCAAGGCATTGTTTTCCTGTAAGGCAACCCAGGCGGTTTTTCCATCTTTTGAAACAGTGATGTACTCAGGTTCAAAATCCTGAGCTGCGCTGGCCTTTGGTCCGAAAATCCGGATGCCCTGTTCACTCAATGCTGCTTCCCGTCCATTAAAGGCCTTAAAGTCTGCGCTACGAACGATCGGGGCTTTTAAATTGGCCAGACTAATGACAGATACTGAACCCTCTGGATCAACCTGATAATCATCAGAAGGCTCGCCTTCATTGGCCACCAACAAGCTTTGACCATCCGGTGTGAAAGTCAGCATGTCCGGCAAGGCGCCCACCTGTACGTGGGCCAGCTTGCTCAGGTCTTTGGCCTGATATAAGGCCACATAGCCAGGATCAGTTTTCACAGCAGCCTGAATCGCAATGGCGACAATGCCATTATGTACTGCGACACTATTGACCTCAGCCTCTGGCGCAATGTCATCGACCGTGATAGAAGTTATTTTTTTCGGCTGATCAGGTTGACTTAAATCCAGTACATCCAATACGCCTTCTTTGGCATTGACCACGAATAGGCGTTGACTCTCGGTATCAAAGGCCGGAATTTCTGCTGCACTTTGCGCAAACACACCCGATTCATAAGCGGCTAATTTGCTTAACTCGATCGAGTTCGGTGTAGCCTCAACGATTGGAACCGGTGTTTCATTTTCATTCTCACTTCCACATGCCACCATCCCCACAGCCAGCATGGCCACTATCAAAGACTTTAATTTTAATTTCATTTTTTTGTTGATCTATCATGAAGAATTCGTGACCAATTTATAACCAGAGCATTGCAGTGCCATGACAGATCGGTTGCAGTTCCTTGACACAACACCGCATAAAAGTTGAAACGCTTTATATACGACAGACTCGGCTGATTCCTTTAAACTATTCAAAATTTTCAGTTTTCCAGAATTATGAATGCCACGCCTACGCATCAAGCCTTAGATCCTGAGTTCAGACTGCTGGTCTTGTTGGTCTCGATTGGCTTTTTTATGCAGGGGCTGGATACCACCATTATTAATACGGCCCTACCTGCAATTGCCCAAAATTTGCAGGAAGATCCGCTACGCATGCACAGTGTGGTCGTGGCGTATGTGCTGTCTGTAGCGGCCTGCATTCCCTTAAGTGGCTGGCTGGCAGACCGGTTCGGGGTCAGAAATACCTATTTTGCTGCGATTATTATTTTCTCTTTGGCCTCTTTGGGCTGTGCCTGGTCAAGTAGCCTGAATGAATTATTGGTGTACCGGATCTTTCAAGGGATCGGTGGTGCATTATTGCTGCCGGTCGGCCGTTTGGCGATGCTGAAGATCATTCCCCGTACCCAGTTTCTGGCCGCCATGAGCCTGATGAGTCTGGCCGGCCTGATTGGTCCTTTAATTGGGCCGACCCTAGGTGGCTGGATGGTCGAATATCTGTCCTGGCATTGGATTTTCCTGATCAATTTGCCGATTGGCTTGCTGGGCGCACTGATTACCTTTAAGGCCATGCCGAATGTACTTGAACCTACAGTCGCTCGCTTTGATTATTGGGGCTTTATCTTGCTGGTCGTGGCCATGGTGGGCCTCTGTCTGGGAATTGAAAATTTTGCCAGTCCACAAAACTCGCTGTGGTGGAGCCTGAGCCTGATTCTAGCCGGTTTATTGGCCACCCTGGTTTATGCCTATCATTCGCATACGCATAGCAATGCCCTGTTTCGCAGCCGGCTGTTTAAAAATAAAATTTATGCGATTGGTATTTTGGGTAATTTCTTTGCCCGTCTCGGCGGTAACTCGATTCCGTTTTTACTGCCGCTGATGTTGCAGGTGGCTTTCGGTTTCGAACCTTTTATTACCGGTTTATTGATGATTCCGACTGTGCTTGGTTCGCTGGCCTCCAAACCGATTATCCGCAACATCATTCAGCGTTTTGGCTACCGTCGGGTCTTGCTGGTCAATACCTTACTGGTAGGTCTATGTATTGCCAGTTTTGCCCTGACCACGGCGGAAACCCCAATCTGGCTCCGTGCGATTCATTTCTTTATCTTCGGCATTTTAAATTCACTGCAATTCGTGTCGATGAATACCCTGACCTTAAAGGACTTAAGCCAGCAGGATGCCAGTAGCGGCAACAGTTTCCTGTCGATGATCATGATGCTGTCAATGAGTATCGGGGTGGCACTGGCAGGAACACTGGTGAACATGCTGAGTGCCTATTACGGCGCTGACAATCTGGTGGCTGCTTTTCATGTATCACTGATCTGTTTAGGCTGCATCAATATTATTGCGGCCTATATTTTCTGGCATATTCCTAAAAATACCCCGGTTTGATGCGCTATATTCACTTTGGGCTGATTGTAAGTTTTAGGCTAAATCACATATAGGCAAGGACTGAAAATGCAAAAAAATCAGGCTCCGAACAGAGTTCATAAATCGCTCTTGATTGGGCTTGGCGTGCTGATCACTGTGATCGCTAGCGCCATGGTCTATCCCTGCCTGATGAAAGCACCGTCTGCCTATGCAGCCGATTATCCTATTCAGGGTTTTGATGTATCGCATCATCAAAAAGAGATTCAGTGGCAGCAGATTTCGCCTGAAAAATACCGTTTTGTTTATCTGAAAGCCACTGAAGGCGGCGACTTTAAAGATACCCGTTTTCAGGAAAATTGGTTGAAAGCACGTGAACGCGGCTTTTTGGTCGGTGCCTATCATTTTTACCGGCTCTGCCGCGATGGCAGCATTCAAGCCCAGAATTTTATTGACTCCGTACCCAATAAACCGGATGCCTTACCGCCAGTAATTGATCTGGAATATGACAGTAAATGCATCAATAGCTATTCTAAAGAGCAGCTTTTAAACGAAATTCAGGTGATGCACGATGCCCTGAAAAAGCATTATGGCAAGCAGCCGATTTTCTATATTTCTAAAGCTTTTTATAATATTGTACTGGCAGGACACTTTCCTAACGTACCACTCTGGGTACGTGAATACAAAGGTCTGCCTGATTTAAAAGATCAGCCTAAATGGGCGTTTTGGCAACATACCAGTCAGGGGAAAATTCCCGGTATTACCACACCGGTAGACCTGAATGTTTTTTATGGCTCAGAACAGCAATGGCTGGATTTTCTCAAAAAGAATGCGATTGTAGTACCTTCATCTGAGAATAAAGCGAAATAAAGCTGATCGTCTGAAAACAAGTTCTTTATAAAAACAACAAGGAAATAAAAAGATTGAAATGGATAAAAGGCATTTTACTCGGTCTGGTGATTCTACTCCTACTCATCGCGGGTATGCTGGCTTATCTGTTGCAAGCTTCGGGCAAGGTTAGTGACTTTAAAGCGTGGCAGCCGCAAACCGGTATATCCGTTCACGGGCTTACAGTCAAATTTTTTGGTGTGTCCATCCTGTTACTCGATGATGGCCACGATCAGATCCTGATCGATGGTTTCTTTAGCCGGCCATCTTTGCGGCAAGTAATTACTCGACCTATTCAAAGTGATAAGCTGCTCTTAGAACAAATGGTACAATGCCATGAATTGAGCCGAACCCAAGCCATTCTGGTCAGTCATTCTCATTATGATCATGTTCTGGATGTCCCGGCTTTACTAGAGATGCTTCCCGAAACTGCTGTGGTCGGTTCGCCGAGCACCCTGAATATCGCCCGGGCAAATCCCAAAGTTACTCCACAGCAATTACAGCCGATTAAGCCTGGGCAAGTACAGCAATGGGGACATTTCCAGACCACGGCAATTCCCTCACAACATACCCCGCCCACAGCGATAAATGATGATTTAGGCGAAGAGCTGCTGCGGCCTTTAACTCTTCCGGCTAAATTTTCCGAATTTAAGGAAGGTGGCAGTTTCGACTACCTGATTGAGCATGCAGGACATAAAATTCTGGTCAAGGCCAGTACCGGATTTATTCCAAAGCAATTGCAGCATCTGAAAGTCGATGCCCTGTTTTTAGGCATTGCTCAGCTCTCCAGACAATCCAGTGACTATCAGCAACAATATCTGGCTGAAACCCTGAACCTGCTCAAGCCCAAAGTGGTGATTCCAGTGCATTGGGATGATTTTTTTCAGCCTTTAAAGCAGCCACTGCAATTTTCACCCCGTCTGGCCGATGACACCCCAAAAAGTTTGCAACTTCTGATTCAGGCTGCCGAGACACAAGGGACCAAAGTCGTTCTGCTCAGTGGACCGCAACCCTATTTACTCAACTCAGCCTTCGCTTCCCAATCCGATTAAAGCCCCTTAAGATAGCGGATATGCGCAAAATTATTCATATTGATATGGATGCGTTTTATGCCTCGGTAGAGCTGCGTGAACGTCCAGAACTGAAAGACTCACCTGTGGTGATTGCTTCGCATCATCCTCGGGCAGTGGTCGCGGCTGCCTCTTATCCGGCACGGGTTTATGGCCTGCGTTCTGCCATGTCCATGGGACAGGCGCGCAAACTCTGTCCTCAGGTCATCGTGATTGAGCCGGATTTTGCCAAATACCGGCAGGTATCTGCACAGATTCATCAGATCTTCCAGCAATATACTTCCCTGATTGAACCACTGTCTCTAGATGAAGCCTTTCTGGATGTCACAGAGAATTTAAAACAAATTCCAAGTGCTACTGAAGTCGCCATGCAGATTCGTGAGGATATTTTTCAAGCCACCGGATTAACCGCTTCTGCTGGTGTAGCGCCCAACAAGTTTCTCGCTAAAATTGCTTCGGACTGGCACAAACCGAATGGCATCTGTGTAATTAAACCTTCGCAGGTACAGCGTTTTATCCAGGATCTGTCCCTGAAAAAAATTCCCGGCGTGGGAAAAGTCACTCAGGAAAAACTGAAAAGTCTGAATCTAGAAACTTTAGGCAATTTACAGCAAATCGATGAAGCCTTACTGATTCAACATTTTGGCAAATATGGCCGGCGGCTATTTTTGTATGCTCAAGGCATTGATGAACGACCGGTCGAAGTGGAACGGGAACGCCAGCAAATTTCTAAAGAAACCACTTTTGATGATGACCTGCATCTGAACCAATGTCGCCCCTATTGGGAGCCTTTACTTGGACAAGTATGGCAAAGCCTGCAAAAGAAACAGCTTTCTGCTCGCGGCGTTACGGTCAAATTAAAACTCAAGAATTTTCAGGTGATGCAACACAGTAAAAGTTTTAAACAGGTGCTGCGTAGCCCACAGGAATTAGCCCAAGCCTTGGACTTACTGCTCGACGACCTGCATATTGCTCCGCAGATGCAATTTCGGCTGATCGGCGTCGGCGTGTATCAGCTCAGCGTCCCCGAAACTGAAACCCAGTTATTGCTACTCTAAACCTTTTTTGATCACGTTTTAGGCATCAGTTTAAAAATACGGCAACTTTGTTTTTACATTTTGATTTTTTAGAGTACTCTATCTGCGCAATGCATTATCCATGTATGTGCTGAGATGCTGAAAATCACCTTTACTTTCAGCATGCTGTCCTGTGATTAGCGTGACGATCAAATCCGAATATTACAGGGCAACTCTGATGTAACTCATGGAATCCCCTCCTGCATGTCTTCTGTAAATTCTTCTATTGTTCAAGAACAACGCGCACGTAAAGCTGCGCTATCTAGTTTTGTTGGTGCTGTTGTCGATTGGTATGATTTTCTCCTTTACGGCATTGTTGCAGCCTTAATTTTTAAAGATCAGTTTTTTCCCAGTATTGGCGAGAATATGGGCACCCTGGCGGCTCTGGCCACCTTTGGGGTCGGCTTCCTGTTTCGTCCTTTAGGTGGTGTGGTATTTGGTCACTTTGGTGACAAGCTCGGCCGTAAAAAAATGCTGGTACTTACGGTAATCCTGATGGGAATTTCCACGGTCGGGATTGGTCTGCTGCCAAATTTTGAAGCAATTGGCTGGTGGGCTCCGGTGCTGTTGGTGTTTTGCCGTGCCTTGCAAGGCTTTGCCGTGGGTGGTGAATGGGGCGGCGCAGCTCTGATGGCAGTTGAAAATGCACCCAAGGGTAAAAAAGCCTTTTATAGCAGTGGCGTTCAGGTCGGCTATGGTGTTGGCCTGGTATTGGCCACCGGTGCAGTGTCGATTATTATTGCGACACTGGGTGAAGAAGCCTTTGCCGAGTGGGCATGGCGTATTCCCTTTCTGGCCAGCATCGTACTGTTAGCTGTGGCGATGTGGATTCGCCGTGATCAGGATGAATCTCAGGAATTTGTAGAAAAGGTGGTCAAAGCAGACCATCATCCAGAAAAGCTGCCAATCTTGCAAGCCATCAGCAAACATCCAAAAGCTTTCTTCTATATCATTGCCTTACGTCTGACTGAATTACTGACCATGTATCTGGTCACCAACTTTGCCCTGAACTATTCCACCAGCAACCTAGGCATGGACAAACAGTTCTTCCTGAATATCACGCTGATGGTCGGGGTAATTAGCTGTTTCAGTATTCCATTTTTTGCTTGGCTGGCGGATAAATTCAATCATCAGAAAATGTGTGTCTGGGGCGGTTTGATTGGTGCGCTTTCAGCCTTTCCATTTTTTATGGCGCTCGATGCACAAAACACCTGGATGATCATTATGGGGGCAATTTTACTGGCGAACGTCGCACACGATATGGTGGTCAGTGTCCATCAACCGATTTTCACCTCCCTGTTTGGCACAGAATACCGCTACAGCGGTGCCGGAGTTGGCTATCAGGTGGGGAGCATCATTGGGGGTGGTTTTACCCCATTTATTGCAGCGGCACTGGTGATTTGGGCGGATGGTTCATGGCATTATGTAGCCATCTATCTGGCGGTGGGTTGTCTGCTGACTGCACTGGTCGCAGCCCTGATGCCCAAAACTCAGGATGAACAACATGACAGTTGAACGTTTACACGTATCGAAACGCTTTTCGGAAATTGCTATTGCCGGTAATCTGGTGCATCTTGCCGGCCAGCTGGCCACAGATGTCGAACTGGATATTAAAGGGCAAACCCAACAGACTTTAGATATTATTGACCAGTTTCTGGCAGATGCCGGCACAGACAAAAGTCACATCATGTCGGTAACTATCTATTTGAAAGATATTGAAAAGGATTATGCAGCCTTCAATGAAGTCTGGGATGCCTGGGTCGCTGATATCGAAGCGCTGCCTCGTACCTGTGTAGAAGCAAAACTCTATGATCCACGGGTATTGGTCGAACTGACTGTCGTGGCGGTTAAACCAGAATAATGTTTCAAGATCAATACTCATAAAAAAAGCATGCTTCTGGCATGCTTTTTTGTTTTAGCCCACAGCTTTGATTTTACTGCGCTCTAAATCCGAATATAAATAATATTTTTTCAGATCATTGCTAACTGTATATTTGGGCATTTTCTGCATTTGCGCTTGCTCCTGCAAGAAGTCTTGGCGCAACTGATAATATTCTGGCACATCATCGTAACGAATCACCCGATAACCGGCCATGGTTAGTAATGCATCCTGAAAGCCCGTCTGCTGGGGACGCTTTAAGATTAAGGGATCATCCACTCCCACCACGGCTAGAATCTGGTGCTGCTGATCCAGAATTACAAAATCTGCAGTCAGGTTACGGTACTTATGTCGAGTCCGGTTAAATTTAGTCGTCATTAAGGCATCATAGGAAACATGTGCCAAAATAATGTATTCAGGTAATACTTCTCTCAGGCGAGTGAAGGTCAATTGCTCATTCAGGTTAAAAATAGCACGCTGCTTTAACGCGCTGTCTTGTGGTTTGGAATTATTTCCGAGCTTTTTCCATGCCATGAGCACGACACAGAAGAGCAGGAAACTCCCAATCATAATATAGGTGGTCATGCCTAAATCCTTGCATTCTTATAATCATTTTTGTTTTATTGTTGTGCAGTATAAACCCACGCTTTATTTTAAATAGAGCTAACAACCAATCTGTTTAAATACCCATACAACTGGTATCAAAACTGGATTCTGTGTTACCTAAAGTGACATCTCTCTGGATGCCAATGAAAGTGGATTTAAAGTACTGATAATGCACTCTAAAACATCCATGGAATTGATCGCAATACATATCTGCCCAACTGTAGGACAATTCCGACAAAGTGTTATTTTTATATCACTTTTTTAAAGAATTTAGTCCAAATAATATATTCTTTTACACTTTCAACGCACAAGCTCAGGCTACGTTACTTTACCCAAGAGCTAAAAAAAGACACCGAAGTGTCTTTTTATTAACTTAATTATGCACGTGATTTGGGCTTCGCTTTAGGCTTTGGCCCACCAAACGGTTTTTTGGCATCACCCGTTTCACGTGGTGGTAAACCAGTGTGCTGGGTCAGAATTTGACCACGCTCAGGACGTTTCTTGGTATTTGGAGGACGTGTCTGAGCTTGTGCAGCCTTGCTACGATTCCCTTGCTCACCGGTACGTTTTTGCGAATCACCGGCAACCGTCGAATTCTTCTTACGCGCCGATTGATACTGACCGTCTGCACTGCCTACAGGCTGATAAGTCGGAATTAAATGCTGTTTCGAGTTACCAATCAAATCCTGACGACCCATTTCTTTCAGGGCTTCACGCAGCAAAGGCCAGTTGTTTGAATCATGATAACGCAAGAAAGCTTTGTGCAAACGACGACGTTTCTCACCTTTCACAATGTCGACATTTTCAGTATAACGCGCCACTTTCGCCAGCGGGTTTTTACCCGTGTAATACATAGTAGTTGCAGTCGCCATCGGTGAAGGATAGAAAGTCTGTACTTGGTCGGCACGGAAACCATTCTTCTTCAACCAAATCGCCAAATTCATCATGTCGTAATCGGTAGTTCCCGGATGCGCCGCGATGAAGTAAGGAATCAAGTATTGTTCCTTACCGGCTTCTTTACTGTAACGATCAAACATTTGCTTGAAGCGGTCATAGGTACCAATACCCGGCTTCATCATTTTATTGAGTGGACCTTTCTCGGTATGTTCAGGCGCAATTTTTAAGTAACCACCGACATGATGGGTGACAAGTTCTTTGACATATTCAGGGTTTAAAACCGCAAGGTCATAACGTAGGCCTGAACCAATCAGAATTTTTTTAATGCCTGGTAAAGAACGTGCTTTACGATATAACTGCGTCAATGGCGCATGGTCGGTATGCAGGTTTTGGCACACGCCCGGGAATACACATGACGGTTTACGACAGTTCTTTTCAATCTCAGGATCTTTACATGCCAGACGGTACATATTGGCTGTTGGGCCACCCAGGTCCGAGATAATGCCAGTAAAGCCTGGAGCCGTATCACGGATTTTTTCCACTTCACGCAGAATCGATTCTTCAGAACGGTTCTGAATAATACGACCTTCGTGTTCTGTAATCGAACAGAAGGTACAGCCTCCGAAACAGCCACGCATGATATTCACAGAGAACTTGATCATGTCGAATGCCGGGAAACGTGCATTGCCATAAGCAGGGTGCGGCAGACGTGCATAAGGCAGGTCAAACACGTAATCCATTTCTTCGGTAGTCAACGGAATTGGCGGTGCATTCAACCAGACATCACGTTCACCATGCTTTTGTACCATAGCACGCGCATTTCCCGGATTGGTTTCCAGATGCAGAATACGGTTGGCATGTGCATAAAGCACTGGATCTGCAGCAACTTCTTCAAAAGCAGGCAAACGGATTACGGCCAATTCACGCGGCGGTAACTTATGTTTAATCGCTTTAGAAGCCGGTTGCAGTTGCACAATTTGCGTATCAGGATCTAGGTCATCCCCTGCTCGCACAATCGGATTGGCGACATGTTCTTTTTGGAAACCTTGATACTGGCTAGAATCCTTCCCTTGTTCAATCTCACAACCATCGATATCTTCAGTCATGACATACGGGTTAATAATTGGATCAACACGGCCAATGGCATCGACATCATTCGATGCAATTTCAACAAATTTGGCTTTAGAGGAACGGTTGTGTTTATTCACAATGAACGCAGTACCGCGAACATCAGTAATCTCGTGAATTTTCTCGCCACGTGCCAGACGATGCATAATTTCAGTGATTGAACGCTCACCATTACCGTACATCAAAAGATCGGCTTTTGAATCCATCAATACTGAACGACGGACTTTGTCTGACCAGTAATCATAATGCGCAATACGACGTAAGGATGCTTCAATACCGCCCAATAATACCGGTACATCCGGATAAGCTTCACGGACACGCTGGCAATACACGGTTGCCGCACGGTCTGGACGTTTGTTTGGCTGATTGTCTGGTGAATAGGCATCATCAGAACGGATTTTACGGTCAGCCGTATAACGGTTGATCATAGAATCCATATTCCCTGCTGTTACACCCCAAGCAATATTCGGTTTACCCAAAACGCGGAACGCATCCACGCTGGTCCAGTCTGGCTGTGCAATAATGCCGACACGGAAGCCTTGTGCTTCTAGCGTACGACCAATAATGCCTGAACAGAAAGACGGATGATCGATATAAGCATCACCACACACTAAAATAAAATCACAGCTGTCCCAGCCGAGTTGATCCATTTCCTCGCGTGACATCGGCAAAAATGGCGCAGGGTCAAAACAAGACGCCCAATATTTGTCGTAATCAAACAACGCTTTTGGCGCAGTCTGCATGGTATAAGCAGTAGACATGGCTAGCAATTCTCGGCTGGCAGATGATAGGAGATCTAAAAATAAGATCAAAGATGAAAGCCGATTATTTTACCATGAATCGGCCCTAGCTTGCTTGATTATAATTTATACAAAATCAGAGACTAACTGAATCACGCTCTATTTGTCACTTGAATCTAAAGTTTAAATATTTCAAAAAAGAAATTGATTCTATTTATGAGGAGGAAAGCTTGGAAATAATCTCTAATTTGAACGGAGTTTTAAACTGAATGACAAACCCGTCAGTAATAACGCGGCAATAAACACAGTTAATCCTATCCAGCCATAATTTTCCCACACCAATCCGCTTGAGCTCCCCAACACACTTGAACCCAAGTAATAGCAAAATAAATACAGCGACGAACCGACTGCCCGATACTGTAACGACTGGATCGACACCCAGCTACTGGCGGTAGAATGGGCAGCGAAGAAAGAAAAAGTAAAAATCAGCAATCCGGTAAAAACAACAACCAACTGATTGATCAGCATCAGCGACAAGCCCACAAGCATCATCAGGATCATGGCTGCCAATATTCTAAATTTTCCGTAATGCCGCCCCCAATGTGCTGCTCGAGGGGAACTATAAATGCCGGCCAAATAAGTAATCGAAATCACACCAATCCAGACATGAGATAGCTCAAATGGCGCTTGGATCAAGCGATAACTCAGATAATTAAATACCGAGACAAAGCAGCCCATCAAGATAAAACCTTGCAGGAATAAAACCCGAAGTTTTGGATCAGCGAGATTGTGTCTAAATGAGTTTTTAAAACGATTCAGCTTGATTGGATAGGCTTTAAAATGTTGCGAAGCGGGTAAGAGGTAATAAAATAAGCCTGCAATACAGAGATTTAAAATACCAATCAACAAAGTAGCAGATTGCCAAGAGATAAAATCAACTAAAACTCCGGCAATTAAACGCCCTCCCATACCACCTATCGCTGTGCCAGAAATATATAAGCCCATGGCAAAACCGATATCTTTTTCTGCAATTTCTTCCCCGATATAAGTCATCGCGACTGCAGCGACACCACTGACTGTCAATCCAATCATTACTCGTGTGGTCAGAAACACGGACCAGATCGGCAATATTGCACTTAATAGTAATAATACTGAGACTGAAAATAGAGACCAGACCATAATCGGCTTACGACCGAATCGGTCTGATATTAGTCCAGTAAAAATCAGGCCAACTGCCAAGGCAATGGTAGAAAAAGATAAAGGGAAACTGCTTTGAGTCGGGCTGACCTGGAAATAATCAGCCAGAATCGGCATCATCGGCTGTACGCAATACAGTGATGAAAAAATGGCAAAGCCAGCAAGGAATAAGGAAAAAAGCACTGCTTTAAAAGCAGAAGAGCCATATTCAATATGGCTTGAAGATGAATTTGAGGACATATCCGCTCCATAGACCGGTTCAGTATACGCCTCTCAATTTTATTTTTATGTGATGTTTCAGTCGAAATAGCACATAAATAACATTTATTTGACTAAATTCCACGCATAAAAAAAATCCCCCTCTGCTAATGCGGAGGGGGATTTTGGAATAATGAGCTGGCGATGACTTACTCTCACATGGGTAACCCCACACTACCATCAGCGCTAAGAGGTTTCACTTCTGAGTTCGGGAAGGGATCAGGTGGTTCACTCTTGCTATGGTCGCCAGCACAACTGTTTATGGATACTTGCTAGGTCTTATTGAGATGCCTTGCTTTCTACCAAATAGAATTCATTAACAGGTATATCTGAGTTGCAGTAGTTTGTTCTTTAGCGTTCACTAAATCAAGCTGTTTTGCTTAATATCGAATCAATTGATCCTCACTTCTTTCGAAGTTCGTACAACAACTGTTTGGGTGTTGTATAGTCAAGCCTCACGAGCAATTAGTATTGGTCAGCTTCACATATCACTATGCTTCCACATCCAACCTATCAACGTCGTAGTCTTCAACGGCTCTTTAGGAGACATAAAGTCTCGGGGAAATCTTATCTTGAGGTAGGCTTCCCGCTTAGATGCTTTCAGCGGTTATCCCTTCCGAACATAGCTACCCGGCGATGCCACTGGCGTGACAACCGGTACACCAGAGGTTCGTCCACTCTGGTCCTCTCGTACTAGGAGCAGATCCTCTCAAATTTCCAACGCCCACGGTAGATAGGGACCGAACTGTCTCACGACGTTCTAAACCCAGCTCGCGTACCTCTTTAAATGGCGAACAGCCATACCCTTGGGACCTGCTTCAGCCCCAGGATGAGATGAGCCGACATCGAGGTGCCAAACACCGCCGTCGATATGAACTCTTGGGCGGTATCAGCCTGTTATCCCCAGAGTACCTTTTATCCGTTGAGCGATGGCCCTTCCATACAGAACCACCGGATCACTAAGACCTACTTTCGTACCTGCTCGACTTGTGGGTCTCGCAGTTAAGCGCGCTTTTGCCTTTATACTCTACGCGTGATTTCCGACCACGCTGAGCGCACCTTCGTACTCCTCCGTTACTCTTTAGGAGGAGACCGCCCCAGTCAAACTACCCACCAGACATGGTCCTCGTCCCGGATAACGGGACAGAGTTAGAACCTCAATATTACCAGGGTGGTATTTCAAGGACGGCTCCATCGCAACTAGCGTCGCGACTTCAAAGCCTCCCACCTATCCTACACAAGTAAGATCAAAGTTCAATGTCAAGCTGCAGTAAAGGTTCACGGGGTCTTTCCGTCTAGCCGCGGGTACACCGCATCTTCACGGCGAATTCGATTTCACTGAGTCTCTGCTGGAGACAGCGCCCCCATCATTATGCCATTCGTGCAGGTCGGAACTTACCCGACAAGGAATTTCGCTACCTTAGGACCGTTATAGTTACGGCCGCCGTTTACTGGGGCTTCGATCAAGAGCTTCGCTTACGCTAACCCCATCAATTAACCTTCCAGCACCGGGCAGGCATCACACCCTATACGTCCACTTTCGTGTTTGCAGAGTGCTATGTTTTTAATAAACAGTTGCAGGGGCCTGGTTTCTGAGGCTGTCGGCCGCTCAAGGAGCAAGTCCTATCACAGACAACAGCGTACCTTCTCCCGAAGTTACGGTACCATTTTGCCTAGTTCCTTCAGCAGAGTTCTCTCAAGCGCTTTGGTCTACTCGACCTGACCACCTGTGTCGGTTTCGGGTACGATTCCTGTGTAACTGAAGCTTAGAGACTTTTCCTGGAAGCATGGTATCAGCCACTTCACTGTACAAGTACAGCTTGCTATCAGTTCTCAGCATAGAGTACCCCGGATTTGCCTAAGATACATGCCTACAACCTTCCACCTGGACAACCAACGCCAGGCTGACTTAACCTTCTCCGTCCTCTCATCGCATTACACAGAAGTATTGGAATATTAACCAATTTCCCATCGACTACGCCTCTCGGCCTCGCCTTAGGGGTCGACTCACCCAGCCCCGATTAACGTTGGACTGGAACCCTTGGTCTTTCAGCGTGCGAGTTTTTCACTCGCATTGTCGTTACTCACGTCAGCATTCGCACTTCTGATACCTCCAGCAGACTTCTCAATCCACCTTCATCGGCTTACAGAACGCTCCCCTACCACGCATAATAAATTATGCATCCGCAGCTTCGGCATATAGTTTTAGCCCCGTTACATCTTCCGCGCAGGCCGACTCGACTAGTGAGCTATTACGCTTTCTTTAAAGGGTGGCTGCTTCTAAGCCAACCTCCTAGCTGTCTATGCCTTCCCACATCGTTTCCCACTTAACTATAATTTTGGGGCCTTAGCTGGCGGTCTGGATTGTTTTCCTCTTGACTACGGACGTTAGCACCCGCAGTCTGTCTCCCGGATAGTACTCATTGGTATTCGGAGTTTGCATCGGTTTGGTAAGTCGGGATGACCCCCTAGCCGAAACAGTGCTCTACCCCCAATGGTATTCGTCCGAGGCGCTACCTAAATAGCTTTCGGGGAGAACCAGCTATCACCAAGTTTGATTAGCCTTTCACCCCTATCCACAAGTCATCCCCTGGCTTTTCAACGACAGTGGGTTCGGTCCTCCAGTTAGTGTTACCCAACCTTCAACCTGCTCATGGATAGATCACCTGGTTTCGGGTCTATACCCAGCAACTAAACGCCCTATTAAGACTCGGTTTCCCTACGGCTCCCCTATGCGGTTAACCTTGCTACTGAATATAAGTCGCTGACCCATTATACAAAAGGTACGCAGTCACCGGACTAAGCCGGCTCCCACTGCTTGTATGCATGCGGTTTCAGGATCTATTTCACTCCCCTCACAGGGGTTCTTTTCGCCTTTCCCTCACGGTACTGGTTCACTATCGGTCAGTCAGGAGTATTTAGCCTTGGAGGATGGTCCCCCCATATTCAGACAAGGTTTCACGTGCCTCGCCCTACTCGACATCATCATATAAGCCCTTTCGTGTACAGGACTATCACCGTCTACGGTCGCACTTCCCAGAGCGTTCCACTAGAACTTATATGACTTAATGGGCTCTTCCCCTTTCGCTCGCCGCTACTGAGGGAATCTCAATTGATTTCTTTTCCTAAGGGTACTGAGATGTTTCACTTCCCCTCGTTCGCCTTGCAACACTATGTATTCATGTTGCAATACCTACCTTATGGTAAGTGGGTTTCCCCATTCAGACATCTCCGGATCACAGGATATTTGCCGCCTCCCCGGAGCTTTTCGCAGGCTATCACGTCTTTCTTCGCCTCTGACTGCCAAGGCATCCACCACATGCACTTAATTACTTGACTATACAACCCCAAACAGTCGTTTATCCTTACAAGTAGGATAAGCAACAGATTGTGATGATCTCTCATCACGCTCATACAGTTGGCGTCTTGTGCATTTAAGCACCGTACAGCTTCAATTAGATTCATATACCAAAACGCTTGATTCAGTTAATTTCGCTAGAACTCATTTCTTGTATTAATACGTGGTGGAGACTAGGAGAGTCGAACTCCTGACCTCCTGCGTGCAAAGCAGGCGCTCTACCAACTAAGCTAAGTCCCCAGCTTATCAATAAGTCAATGTATCGTTCTGTTCTGTTTGCTTCAGCACTTTCATGCTTCGTTAGTCAGATTTGGTGGGTCTGACAAGACTTGAACTTGTGACCCCACGCTTATCAAGCGTGTGCTCTAACCAACTGAGCTACAGACCCTCAGATACATCGTATGAAGAACAACTTGTTGTGGATTCTTACCAATCGTCAATCTTTCGTTAAGGAGGTGATCCAGCCGCAGGTTCCCCTACGGCTACCTTGTTACGACTTCACCCCAGTCATCTGCCACACCGTGGTAAGCGTCCCCCCTAAGGTTAGACTACCTACTTCTGGTGCAACAAACTCCCATGGTGTGACGGGCGGTGTGTACAAGGCCCGGGAACGTATTCACCGCGGCATTCTGATCCGCGATTACTAGCGATTCCGACTTCATGGAGTCGAGTTGCAGACTCCAATCCGGACTACGATCGGCTTTTTGAGATTAGCATCCTCTCGCGAGGTAGCAACCCTTTGTACCGACCATTGTAGCACGTGTGTAGCCCTGGTCGTAAGGGCCATGATGACTTGACGTCGTCCCCGCCTTCCTCCAGTTTGTCACTGGCAGTATCCTTAAAGTTCCCGGCTTAACCCGCTGGCAAATAAGGAAAAGGGTTGCGCTCGTTGCGGGACTTAACCCAACATCTCACGACACGAGCTGACGACAGCCATGCAGCACCTGTATGTAAGTTCCCGAAGGCACCAATCCATCTCTGGAAAGTTCTTACTATGTCAAGACCAGGTAAGGTTCTTCGCGTTGCATCGAATTAAACCACATGCTCCACCGCTTGTGCGGGCCCCCGTCAATTCATTTGAGTTTTAGTCTTGCGACCGTACTCCCCAGGCGGTCTACTTATCGCGTTAGCTGCGCCACTAAAGCCTCAAAGGCCCCAACGGCTAGTAGACATCGTTTACGGCATGGACTACCAGGGTATCTAATCCTGTTTGCTCCCCATGCTTTCGCACCTCAGTGTCAGTATTAGGCCAGATGGCTGCCTTCGCCATCGGTATTCCTCCAGATCTCTACGCATTTCACCGCTACACCTGGAATTCTACCATCCTCTCCCATACTCTAGCCAACCAGTATCGAATGCAATTCCCAAGTTAAGCTCGGGGATTTCACATTTGACTTAATTGGCCACCTACGCGCGCTTTACGCCCAGTAAATCCGATTAACGCTTGCACCCTCTGTATTACCGCGGCTGCTGGCACAGAGTTAGCCGGTGCTTATTCTGCGAGTAACGTCCACTATCCAAGAGTATTAATCTCGGTAGCCTCCTCCTCGCTTAAAGTGCTTTACAACCAAAAGGCCTTCTTCACACACGCGGCATGGCTGGATCAGGGTTCCCCCCATTGTCCAATATTCCCCACTGCTGCCTCCCGTAGGAGTCTGGGCCGTGTCTCAGTCCCAGTGTGGCGGATCATCCTCTCAGACCCGCTACAGATCGTCGCCTTGGTAGGCCTTTACCCCACCAACTAGCTAATCCGACTTAGGCTCATCTATTAGCGCAAGGCCCGAAGGTCCCCTGCTTTCTCCCGTAGGACGTATGCGGTATTAGCATCCCTTTCGAGATGTTGTCCCCCACTAATAGGCAGATTCCTAAGCATTACTCACCCGTCCGCCGCTAGGTAAAGTAGCAAGCTACTCTTCCCCGCTCGACTTGCATGTGTTAAGCCTGCCGCCAGCGTTCAATCTGAGCCATGATCAAACTCTTCAGTTTAATACTATGTAGCACCTTAAAGGGTGCCAATCTTGGCTCATCAATTTTCTGACAAATATTTCTCAAATAAACTTCGAGTAATTTCTACCATCAATCAATGAAAATAATTTCGATCGATCAACCAGTAAAAATCCACACAAGTTGTTCTTCATAATCTCTTAATGATCTTCTTAAAACCTCGTCAGTTTTAAGCTCCAACCCAATCACTTAACATTTCGTTTCATGCATTGCGTTGGTGTGCTGCGTATTCTATACAGTTTCAAAACGAGCGCAAGGGCTTTTCTTAAAAAAATTCAAAAAAACCAATCATGCGTTTATTTTTTAATCTGAAAGGCTATTTTTAACACTTTTTTGCATTTTTCTAGCTAATTCCGAATGAAAAGTTTAAGCAAATGTTAATTTTCTAGCCCTCATCTCATAAAAAAAAGATCACCTTAATGGTGATCTTTTTGATTCTTCATCAAAATATTTTAATTTGCCTGCTCAGCGAGCCAAGTCATAAATTTTTGACGCTCAGCTTTAGAAGCCTTCTGCCATAATTGAATCAGCTGCTGATCATTCTGGTCTGCTGACTGAGTATATACAGCTGCAGGTTGATTAACTGGTGTCGCAGTTTGAGTTGTCAGATCCATTTTTTTAGTCAACACACGATTTCCAAACCATGGTTTCGCTGCATCTTTAGCGCCCGGCTGCTGGACTAAGAGCTGATTTTTTGCATCATATAGGCCAATAATGGGCTGATCTTTATATTTTTGTGCTGCATCAAAATCTTTAGGCGCCTGAATGAGCGCTAAACGATAAGTTTCACCATCTTTAAGGTTTGGTGTTTTTACCGTAACCACACCTGACTTTAAAATGTCATGTGAATTGTCTGAATGCTGGAAAAATTCGTTATAGCGTACGCTGATCGCATTTATACCTGCATCCAAGCTATAAGTCTGATTAGAACGCAATAGACCCGAGTTCACCTCCTGATCATTTACGGCAACAATTTTTATTTCTTCAGGTACTGTGACGGTCACTGCTGAAAAAACTGATGTGCTAAACAGAAACACTGCTACAGTTGCCGCAATACGTAAACCCATATCCTTTACTCATTTTTGGTTGTTTATTAAAAATTAGCTGCACTATGCCGCGTCTAAATGACAATCTTATGACAAAAGCTGGAGTGATACAGCCTGTGTTTTTAGCATTTATTTGCTAGAGATATCACATCATATCCAAATCCAACTCTAAGACATAAAAAAGAAGCATCAAAGTGCTTCTTTTTAATCTAAAACTATTTATGCAAAGGTCTTAAAACGTTCTGCATCATCCATAAAGGTTTTTTCACCTGCAGGTGCTTCAATTGACCCAAATACCAGTTGAGCACGAAGTTTCCAGTGAGATGGAATCTCGAAAGTTTGTGCGACTTCCTCATCAATAATTGGATTATAGTGCTGTAATGAAGCCCCAATATTTTTTTCTGCCAAAGCGGTCCAGGTTGCAAACTGTGCAATAGCGGAAGAATGCTCAGACCAGACCGGGAAGTTATCGGCATAGAGTGCAAACTGCTCCTGCATCGACTTCACCACGTTCTGGTCTTCATAAAACAGTGCGGTACCATAACCTGCTGCAAAAGCATTGATCTTGCTATTGGTTGATTCAAATGCATCTGCTGAAACCAGATCACGTAAAGTTTCACGTACAATATGCCAGAAAGTATCATGTGATTGACCAAATAAAATCACCACACGCGAGGTTTGCGAGTTAAAAGATGACGGACTGTGCTTCACCGCATCTTTAATGATTTTCTCAATTTCTGCTTGATCCAGCTCTACATTTTTTCCAATTGAATAAATGCTACGGCGTTGTTTGATTTGATCTAAAAATGCCATGAATTCACCTCTATATATTTTGATTATTAAAAAATCGATAAAGTCATACTACGTGCTTTAAGCACCCAAGACAGGTGCATTTCGATAACAATGTGTTTTATTTATAGAACAATCAGATTTAGATCTGGGTAGCGTATTTGTATCTGATTTTATCCGCAGCTTCCATGCTGTCACATATAAAGTTCTCTATAAACTTTTAATTAAATACTTTGAAACGGTGCTGATCCGGCTTTTGTAATTTTTCTTCTACTGTTTGTTCAATTGATCCAAAGCAAAGTTGGGCTCGCAACAACCAGTTCTTTTCAATTTCAAAATGCTCAGCGACCCTTTCATCAATCAGTGGATTGTAGTGCTGTAAGGATGCCCCTAAGCCAGAATCTGCCAGCGTCGTCCACACAGCAAATTGCGCCATACCGGAAGTTTGTTCCGACCATGCTGGAAAATCTTCACTATTTAATGGCATTTTCTTTTGTAATTGTTGAATCACGGCTTGATCTTCATAAAACAAAACCGTGCCCTAGGCAGCAGCACATTGATTTAACTTGATTTCCATCCCTTCGTAAATATATGCCGGCATATGCTGACGCTGTACCTGTTTCACAATTTCCCAGAATTAATGATGAGAATCTGCGAATAACACCACAATGCGCGTAGTTTGAGAATCATAAGCCGAAGGACAACTCCGCACTGCTTCCTGAATGATTTCGCTAAGATAAGCCTGACTAGAATGTACCCGCTTACCGAGTTGATCGATACTACGGCGCTTTTTCAATTGATCGACAAAAGTCAATTCTAAATCATCATTCAGTTTATTTTTTCTTGAAAATTTAAAATCCTTGGTTATATCGCTTGTTAATACCTGACCAATCTTATTTAGCAATGCCATTTTCTACCCCACAAAAAACAAGCCAAATCAGCTTAGAGAATCCCCTACAATTATAAAGCCTTTATTAAGATAGGCAGATTTAGTGGTGGTTTTACTGTCGGTTTTTACAACACTCGAACTGGCTAAAAACAATAAACTCCGCACTTGGCGGAGTTTATGTGAAGCATTGCGCATTATTTATTTTTCAGTTTCAAATAATGCAGCAACAAAAGATTTGGCAGAGAATGGACGCAAGTCATCAATTTTTTCACCGACACCAATAAAGCGAATCGGCACATGAGTACGACTGGCGATATTAAATAGGACACCGCCTTTGGCAGTACCATCAAGTTTGGTAATGGTCAGACCCGTCAAGCCTACCGCTTCATCAAACATCTCGACCTGATTAATGGCATTCTGGCCAGTACCGGCATCGACCACCAACATCACTTCATGCGGCGCAGTGGCATCAATTTTCTGCATCACACGTTTTACTTTGGTCAATTCCTGCATCAAATGGCCTTTGTTATGCAAACGACCCGCTGTGTCTGCAATCAATACATCTACACCTTTGGCACGCGCACTTTCAAAAGCATCGAAAATCACTGAAGCTGAGTCAGCACCATGACCCTGAGCAACAACCGCAATATTATTACGCTCACCCCAGATCTGGAGCTGTTCAGTTGCAGCCGCACGGAAAGTATCGCCTGCTGCCAACATGACGGTCTTGCCTTCACCTTGCAGGCGCTTTGCCAACTTGCCAATGGTAGTCGTTTTACCGACACCATTCACACCAACTACCAGAATCACATAAGGCGATTTATTCGGATCAATATGCAGCGGTTTTACCCGTGGTGCCAATAAAGCCACCAGTTCTTCCTGAAGCGCTTTATAGAGTGAATGCGAATAGATCAAATCACCACGTGCCGTACGTTCAGTCAGGTTAGCAATAATGGTCTTGGTTGCTTCCACGCCAATATCTGCTACCAGAAGCTGCTCTTCGACTTCTTCTAATAATTCATCATCAATTTCTTTACCGCCAATCAGGATATTGACCATCCCATCGGCAAGGTTTTTACGGGTTTTGGTTAAACCCACTTTCATACGGCTAAAGAAGCCACCTTTCGCCGCAGAATCTTCATTTTCAGTTTCTGTTTCGACAGGTGCAGAAACTACAGCTGTTTCGCTTGGCGTTTCTACAATAGGCACATTGACCGCAGGTAAGCTCGGTAATGTGACATCATCATCTCCGATATCAGCATCAATCAAAAATTTGTTTTGCCCATTAGATTGCTGTTGCATGCCGAATCCTTGAAAAGCATTGCGTTAAAAACCCAGATTCTACCATAACTTGCCTGCTTTGCAGCTAGCAATGCAAATGCTGGACAAACATACCAAAAAGCTACAGCTCTCGGTTGCTTTCAAGCACAAATTTATTAAAAATAACCCTAAATACAAATGCCTATTTCAGGAGATCTAGTGTTCATCACCTTTTTGACTATCTCCTCTTTCTCGCAAATGATCAAACAGACGCTTTATCCACTCAGCGCTGTCTTACTCAGTCTGACTTTTAGTACGGCTCAGGCACAAACCCGAAGCGAATTATCACGGACTACTTTTGAAACCACTTTAAGTAACGGTTTAAAAGTCATTATTCGGGAAGACCATCGTGCGCCCATGGTAATGACACAAATCTGGTACAAAGTTGGCAGCAGCGATGAATCTGGAAATATTCTGGGGGTATCACATGCGCTTGAACATATGATGTTCAAAGGCACTCATAAAGTGCCAAATGATGAATTTACCCGTCTTAGCCGGATTTATGGCGGCAGTATCAATGCAGCCACCTTTACCAATTACACCAATTATTATCAGCTCTATCCTAAGGCTTATTTCCCTATGGCCTTGGAACTCGAGTCTGATCGTATGAGTAATTTACTGCTTCGACAGCAGGACTTCGAGCCAGAAATTAAAGTCGTCATGGAAGAACGGCGCCAGCGTACCGATGACAATCCGCGTGCGCAAGCCTTTGAACGGTTTAAATGGATCAGTTATCCGACCAGCCATTATCGCCAGCCGGTGATTGGACACATGAAAACCCTGAATAATATTCAGTTGAATGACGTCAAAAAATGGTATCGGGACTGGTACAGTCCGAATAATGCCATTCTGGTGATTGTTGGAAATGTAGAATCTGAAGCTGCTTTGGCTCAGGTACAAAAATATTTTGCCGACATTCCCTCACGTCCAACACCAGCCCGCAATGACGTACTGGAATTTGAACGCTTAGGCTATCGGCATATGGAAATTAATAGCAGTGTTCAAGTGCCCAATCTGTACATGACCTGGAATGTAAAATCCCTGGGCACTGCAAAAAATCCCCAAGATGCGTATGCCTTGACCATTATTCGCAGTCTTTTGGACAGTGGCATTTCTTCGCGCCTGCAAGACCGATTGGTACGTGATCGTAAAATTCTGACCTCTGTCAGCGTTTCTTATGATCCCTATAATCGCGGCGACAGCCTGTTTGGTATTTCTGCCTTACCTGCGCCGGGCATCTCTTTGCAAGAAGCACAACAAGCAATTCAGGATGAAGTGGATTTACTTAAAACTACAGCGATGACCCAACAGGAAGTGGATCGTATCAGTACCCGCTTTATTTCCAATTTGATCTATAGCCAGGATGATATTGCCGGACAAGCCAAAATGATTGGAAATCTAGAGGTCAATGGCTTGAGTTATCGCCTGATGGATGAATTACCGAAACACTTTGAAAGTGTCAGCGTTCAGGATATCCAGCGTGTCGCAAACGCCTATTTTGTACGTGAAAATCTCAGCACGCTTTATCTCACTCCTGAACAAAACACCCAGCAACGGGGATTATAATGCTTCAACTTCGTTCATTTTTGCTTATTTCAATTTTAAGTCTTAGCTCGGCTACCCATGCAGAAAACTATCTGGATCCCCAGCCTAACCAAAATGATAATCCGAGTCAGTTACAGTCTATCCCTTTGCTGCAAAGCTTAAAAAATATTAATCAGCAACGGGATTTTCAGGCGCCTTATATTCATGATCTAAATAATCGCTACAAAGTACGCACGCTGTTTGTTGAAACGCAAGATCTTCCCATGGTAGATATCCAGCTGACCTTTAATGCCGGTTCGGCCCGTGATCAGGAAATTGCCAAAGGCCTATATGGTCTATCCAATATGGCAGCCAA
The DNA here is from genome assembly GCA_000761495.1 of Acinetobacter idrijaensis. Lineage (GTDB taxonomy): Bacteria > Pseudomonadota > Gammaproteobacteria > Pseudomonadales > Moraxellaceae > Acinetobacter > Acinetobacter idrijaensis. The sequence goes on along the minus strand of JQCU01000127.1, from coordinate 113,094 downwards.
GTTGATGCGTGAAGGAACCGACAAATATAGCGCCAATCAGGTGGCGGAAGTTTTTGACCAAACCGGAGCACAATTCAGCGTACAAGCCTATCGGGATATGTTTGTGGTTCGTCTGCGTACGCTTTCAGACCCGGAAAAACTGGAACCCGCATTGGGCATGCTGATGGAGGTTCTCAAGAATGCATCATTTAAACCATCCAGCATTAATCTGGCTTTAAGCAATACCCAAGTGGGACAAAAACAGCTGCAGGAAAATCCAAGCCGACTCATGGATATCCGTTTTTATCGCGCTTTATATGGTCAGCACCCTTATGCAGAACCAATCAGCGGCACCCAAGGCAGCACCAAGAAAATTAATGCAGAATTATTGAAAAAATTTCGTGATCAGTTTTTGGTGGCGCAAAATATGAATATTGCCATTACTGGCAAACTCAGCCCGAAACAGGCACTCGAACTGTCTGAACGAATTGCCGGCAACTTACCTCAAGGGCAAAAAGCAGAAGCATTGCCACAGCCTGAAATTCAATCTGGTTTTGAAGTGGTACATCTACCCTATAACTCGTCTCAGGCGCATGTCACCTTTGGGCATTTAGGCCCAACCCGCTTTACTGAAGATAAACTGGCTTTAGAAGTCGCCAATCGCATGTTTGGCGGTAGCGGATTTAATGCAGTATTGATGCAGGAACTACGGGTGAAACGTGGTTTTACTTATGGCGCTTATAGTTCATTGAGCTTTAGTCAGGCACCCGGCGTATTCAGCTTTAAGTATTCCACGCGTCAGGATCAACTGCTAGACAGCATTCAGGTCGCACATCAAGCATTTATCCACTTTGTCAGCCAACCTATTGATACTCAGCGTCTGGAAGAAACCAAAGCAGGCATGTTACGTGCTTTTCCTAATAATTACAGCAGTAATGCCACCATTAATGCCCAGCTAGGCAATATGGGTTTTTATAGTGAGCAAACTGATTATTTATCCAGTTATCCAGAACGCTTGGCTAAAATCACAGCGGCAGATGTACAAAATGCAGTGCGCAAGCATTTTCATCCTGATCACTTAACCCTAGTCGTCGTCAACAAAGAACTGGATCAAAATGCCTTGAAAATGCGTTTGGAGCGAAATTTAATGGATGCCAATTATTACTTACCAACAAACCCTATGCCTAAGGCATCTCCACAGAGACCGGCGGAAGCTGACGTGCCCGAAGTGATTCCTGCTGATAAGCCTGCATCAATTTAAGATATTGCCCACGACGGATATGCTGCTGCTCTAATAAAGCGAGTGCCATATCCTGAGTTTGGGGAAGATTTTGCTGTTTAGACAGTTGCTGAATCTGGGTGACTTGAGCAATGCTCAACGGACGATATAGAGCAAATGCGGCTAAAAGTAGAATGATCGCAATAATAAAAATAACCACACTGTTATAAATCTGTTCCAGTTTGATTCTGCTGAAAAATTGGCTTAGTTTTTCTGTATCTATAGACATACACTACCTCAGGTTAGAGGTAGTGTATGGTCGCAGTTACATAAGTTCAAGTCAGCGCACTGAATATTCATAAGAGCTGAATCCTGCTATTTCGAGGACTAATTCATGATTCTGGTAATAATTGTTGAATACAGCACCAATGCAACAACAAGCAATACCAGTGCAATTGCAAATTTACTTAAACCCGCTTCTGCTTCAGGCGGATGCAGACGATCCTCATCTGCAATGCGGACCAGCTCACCATTATAGAGTTTATAAAACTGCTCACGCTGGTTTTCGTCCAGCGCCCGGGTAAAGTCGTAGACTTCTTTACGTTGTGCCAGCCCATAATCGCCTAGATGGGTATATTTACTGAATATAGCTTGATCGAGTTTTTTACGATGCAAATCGGCAAGTTCCATAATTTGACCTGCAGTCGGAGGCATATCAAATTTCACACCATCTAAAGTTCTTGTCATCATGGCCTTCTCCTTATTGTTTGCTATCCATTTACAATGTAGCTTAATAATATTTATAGTTGTGTATAGTTTAATCAGTTAAACTATAACTGAAGTAAACAAATAAAATCGAATAGTTGACTTTTCCATTATTTTGTAATATTAGTTTAACAATACTAATTTATATTTGTATTTAGACTAAATAGTCTATCCTGTAATCATAATTAAAATTAAGGAGTTTTTATATGATACAACAACTCTCTCAACACGATCTGGAACATCTGTACGCAGATGCCGTGAATACCATTCAATCGCAAATGAACTTTGCTGATGCGGTAAAACAGCTTGAAGAAGCCGCTCGTGCAGGCCATGGTAAAGCAGCGCTCTTTTTAGCAGAACTTTATTATCAAGGTTTCCGTGTAGAACGAGATTCACTCAAAGCCCAGTACTGGCAAAACATGGCCACCATGCAAGCATAAAGAAACGTCACCTAGGTGGCGTTTTTTTCAGCCCTTTTTTCAATAAATAGCAATCAATACATATTTTCTTACGAATCCTTGCAAAGCTGAAACAGTAATTTCATATAAAGTTCCTAGAATAGAGCCTGAACTCCAATAGCACTTTATTCTAATGAAACCACGAAAAATTATTCAAATTGATCCGATCTGCAAAAACTTTCTGTTAAAGATCACGATGCTTAAATCTTTGATGAATTGTGGCGAGCTATGGGGCGCATATCACCAAGGCTGGGCGATGATGCGTGACCAGGAAGATTGTATCTTTCCATTCTGGCTCAATCCGCTGGATGCTAAAAATTATGCCCAGCAACATTGGCCGGATTACATTCCACGTAAAATCAATTCTGAAGATTTTGAAAATGCGTTATTGCCGACCCTGTCGCGACTGAATGTTACGCCAGCGCTGTTCAACACCAATGGAACCAAACTCAAACTGACTGCTGCACAGATGCGTCATCTGTTTTTTTCGCAACAAAGACTGCACATTGCTTAAATAACATGCTATTTATAAAGACTAAAACCTAAACACTTAGAGATGTTCAGGTTGAATACATACTCTAGGATTAATAATAAATTAACCAATAAGGATGATTAAGCATGACCAATGTGGCACAGGTGCTCAGTGAAAAAATGCATCAAGCTATTTATACCATCCGTCCAGATTCTACCGTTTTAGAGGCCATCACCTTGATGGCAGATAAAGGAATCGGGGCGCTTGTGGTAACCCATGAAGACAACGTGGTGGGGATTTTGTCAGAGCGGGATTACACGCGTAAGATCGCGCTGATGCAAAGAACCTCATTCGACACCACTGTTAATGAGATCATGACCTCTAAAGTGATTACCGTAAATACAGCTACTAGCGTAGAAGACTGTTTATCTCTGATGACTGAACGCCACCTACGCCACTTACCTGTGGTCGAACATGAAAAACTGATCGGTTTGATTTCAATTGGGGATTTGGTCAAAGCGGCCATGGATGACCAACGCAAATTAATTGAACAGTTACAGCAATATATTTCAGGTTAAAATATCATCTAGCTTTCTCTAAGGCATTTAAAGATCACTTAAATGATACAAGATAAAGTTTTATATCTGATGCATAAAAAATCCCGGTACGTGTACCGGGATTTTTTTATATGAACATTCTGAATAAAATCAGTTTAGACCTAATTTTTCTGCGACGTAATCTGAGTCTTTATCACCACGACCCGATAAGTTCACCACAATTTTGGTATCTTTTGGCAATTTACCCGCTTCACGAATTGCCCAAGCCACCGCATGCGAACTTTCTAGTGCAGGCACAATCCCTTCTACACGGGACAAGGTCATAAATGCATCCAGACATTCCTGATCGGTTGCAGTCGTATACTCAACCCGACCCAAATCTTTAAGCAAGCTATGCTGCGGCCCCACACCCGGATAATCCAGACCAGAAGCAATTGAATGCACTGGCAATGGCTCGCCTTGTTCATCTTCAAGCACATAACAGGCCATCCCATGTAACTGGCTCGGCTTACCTAGAGTTAAAGTAGCTGAATGCATATCGGTATCTAAACCATGACCTGCTGGCTCAACGCCAACCAGCTTCACATCCGGTTCATTTAAAAATGCAGTGAATGCGCCGACTGCATTAGAACCACCACCAACACAAGCAACGATATAATCAGGATTTGCACCAAAACGTTCATTGGTCTGAACTTTAATTTCATCGCCAATAATCGACTGAAAATCACGTACCATCATCGGGAATGGGTGTGGTCCAACCACCGAACCAATGGCATAGATGTAATTTTTCGGATCTTTTAAATATTCTTCAAAAGCACTATCGACTGCATCTTTAAGCGTAGCTGTACCGCGAGTCACAGAAATCAGTTTAGCACCCAGAATTTTCATCTTGACGACGTTTGGATGCTCTTTTTCAATATCCACTTGACCCATATGAATTTCACATGGGATACCCACCAAGGCACATGCAGTTGCCAAAGCAACACCATGCTGGCCGGCACCAGTTTCTGCGATGACTTTGGTCTTGCCCATATATTTGGCCAGTAAAGCTTCACCCAGACAGTGATTGATCTTATGTGCGCCGGTATGATTCAGATCTTCACGTTTTAAATAAATCTGCGCCCCGCCAAGCTGTTCAGAAAGGCGTTTGGCATGAAATAGTGGACTCGGACGACCGACGTAATGAGCAAACAGGTCTTTCAGTTCATTCTGAAATTCTTCAGTCTGACGAATTTCCTGATAGGCCACATTAATATCATCCATGGCCTGTTTCAGATCGGGTGGAATAAACTGACCGCCATATCGACCAAAAAAACCCTCTTCATTGGGTAAGGCAATACCATTAATTTGATGAGTCATAATCATGCCCGAGATTTTAAATAAAAGATAATGAGTGACTTTATACTAGAATAATTTGTTTTAAATCACTAATAACTCTAACTAAAGTCACTTATAGATAAATGGAATTAACGCGCCAGATATTTAGTCATGTCTTCAATGCCTTTCAGCGTCATTGGAAACATATGATTTTCAAATATTTGCTGGATCAGACCAATAGTATGGGTGTAATGCCAGTATTTTTCTTCTTCCGGATTCAGCCAGGCAGTTTTATCAAAATGCTGACACAGACGCTGTAACCAGACCTGTCCAGCTTCATCATTCATATATTCAACAGAACCACCGACAGAATTCAGCTCATACGGTGCCATACTGGCATCACCGACCACAATCACGCGGTAATCGCGACCATAGGTATTGAACAAATCCCAGGTATTCATGCGTGAACTGGAACGACGGACATTATCTTTCCAGACATAGTCGTACAGACAGTTATGGAAATAAAAATAGTCCAGGGTTTTGAATTCGGTTTTCGCAGCACTGAACAGCTTTTCACACTGGGCAATATGCGCATCCATCGAACCACCGACATCGAACAGCATTAAAACTTTAATACGGTTACGACGCTCGGGCACCAGTTGTACATTCAGAATGCCCTGCTTGGCCGTTTCACGAATCGTACCATCAATATCCAGCTCTTCGGCTGCACCCTGACGGGCAAACTTACGCAAACGGCGCAATGCCATCTGCATCTGGCGGCTACCCAAAATCTGTTCATCATCCAGATTGCGGTATTGACGCTGCTCCCAGACTTTCACCGCAGAACGCTTACGCCCCGGCCCACCAATACGCACACCCTCAGGATGATCGCCATAGGCACCAAAGGGTGAAGTGCCACCGGTACCAATCATCTTGTTGCCGCCCTGATGTTTTTTATGCTGTTCGCGCAGACGCTCTTCCAGCATTTTCATCAGTTCTTCTAGCGATCCGGCTTTTTTCAGATCTTCGCGCTGCTCCGGGGTCAGATGCTTCTCGAGTAATTCGAGATCGAACCAGTCTTTGGGCAGCTTATGCACCTGATTTAGCAGTTCATCCAGATCAAAGGTCGCGATACCATCAAAATAATCTTTCATGGCGCGATCGAACTTGTCGAAATAGCGCTCGTCCTTGACCATTACGGTTTTGGCCAGCTGATAGAACTCATCCTGATCGGCAAACACCAGACCTGCAGCAACTGCCTGATTCAGGTCAATCAATTCGCGAGTCGATACCGGTACACCATATTTGCGTAAGGTATAAAACAGTCGCACAAACATGCGTGTTTCTCCCTTAACGACGTGACATAAATGCTAGACGTTCAAGCAACTGCACATCTTGCTCATTTTTAATCAAGGCGCCGTATAGCGGTGGAATTGCTTTGGATTTATCAGTATTGCGCAGAATATCTTCCGGCATGTCGTCAGCCATGAGCAGGCTGAGCCAGTCGATCAGTTCAGAAGTTGAAGGTGGTTTTTTCAAACCCGGAATCTGGCGTAGTTTGAAGAATACCTGTAAGGCTTCATTCACCAATGTTGCAGAGATATTCTCAAAATGCACATCGATGATTTCACGCATGGTGGCTTCATCCGGGAATTCGATGTAATGAAAGAAGCAACGACGCAGGAAAGCATCTGGCAATTCTTTTTCATTATTTGAGGTAATGATCACGATTGGGCGCTGAGTTGCCGTGATGGTTTCGCCTGTCTCGTACACATAGAACGACATTTTATCGAGTTCATGCAGTAAGTCATTTGGAAACTCGATGTCTGCCTTGTCAATTTCATCAATCAGCAGGACACAGCGCTCTTCACTGGTAAATGCTTCCCACAATTTTCCCGGCTTGATGTAGTTCTTGATGTCATAGACACGGTCATCACCCAACTGACTGTCACGCAAGCGGGATACGGCATCGTACTCATACAGACCTTGCTGTGCTTTGGTAGTGGACTTGATGTGCCAGGTAATCAGTTTTAAACCGAGACTTTCTGCGACTTGCTCGGCCAGCAAAGTCTTACCTGTACCCGGCTCACCTTTGACCAGCAATGGTTTCTGCAAACTGCGTGCAGCTTTCACCGCAAGCTTTAAACTGTCAGTCGCGATGTACTGATCGGTACCTGAAAATTGTTGAATATCAGCAGACATGATTGAACCTTATTTTTTACTTACAGCGGTGAACTTTTCTCGTGAACACGAATATTGCTTTTGTTCGACACATAAGTCGACCAGCAATAGCCAATCACAGAACCGATCCCAATGACAAATAAAATAAGTGACGCATTAATCCAAACTAAGGACAGCTCTTTGGTCAGCATCCCAAATAACAGCCCGAAGATCGCAGGTGCAATGGACGCATTGGCCCCCTCGGATACCGTTGGTGTCAGCAGAATGGCAAAGGCTACAATCCACAAAAAACCGCCAATAGGTTTAGGTAGACGTTTGGTTACGCCATACCAGCACCATAAAGCAATCAGGCTGCCGAGCAAATAAACTGCTACGGCAATGCTCTGTTCAGGAATTGAGTCTAATACAGCCACATAACCATTCATTTCACAACTCCTGAATTAACATTAAGCACCGCGTAAACCTTCTGGTGCGACCGCATTTGGATCAATCAAGCCTTCTGGTGGCATTTGCAGGAAGAAACCGCGGGTTTCAATAGAATCCATGACATGCAAGACATTGGCACGTGCCAGTTTACGTGATTCGCTTAATTCAAGATGCATGACAAAAGTCGCACGTCCAAATGCTGCCTGTACTGCTTCAGTCAATATGCTTAAAGGTTCGAATGTTTCAGCTTCGCTTTCATTCGCAGGACGCGCCACATACAGATACATTTCACTTTTTTTACTGGATTTGTAGATAGACACTTGCATATTTCAAACGACTTTTCTGGAAAAACAACCGCAAGGATACATCAAAAAAAAGACAGAAACATTAGCCACGTCTCATGCATCAGTCGTGATTTTGTATAATTGCTTTTTCTTTAACCAATCCTGTAGCTAATCACTCGCTGACTTTCATCTGGGTAGACAGATAAGATTCATCCTGATGCAATACCTCGATCAGGGGCCGAGTTAATAACTCATAGCGCCAACCAAGCAGATAATCCGGCAGGTCCTGCTCATCCTTATGAAAGACTACATGCTGATACAAGGCATTCAGCCATTTCTTGCGCATCAGGACTTCTTTCGGAATTGAGGTTTCATTGACGACGTTCTGAATAATTGAGTCAATTTTTTCGCCGATATCTTTGGAAGAGTGGCGAATTGGACGTGCCAGACGTAAAGGCCAATTTGCCGGCTCCGGCAGGAATTTCAGTAAATCTAAAATCGTTTTACCATGTTCACGAACCACATTCGAACGAATGTCTTTCACATGACTCAGCTGGAAATTATTGCGCGGGAATTTTTCCACCAGATCAATCATGCTGGCATTTTTTAAAATGAAACTGCGTGGCTGATTTAGTGCTTTGGCAATCTGATCACGCCAGACCATCAATTGCTGCAATTGCATCAGCTGACGGCGTGAATGCCGGTAATTGCCGACATCCTGATACAATAAGGCAGTTGGGGTATCTTCGCCAATTTCCTGAGTCAGAAAACGACAATCTTGCAAGGCAAAATCCAGCAGATCTTTCGAATCCAGATCCTGTTTAATTTTCTCTGACAGTTGCACCAGATAATGCACATCATTGGCAGCATACAGCAACTGTTCGGAACTGAGTGGACGCGCCAACCAGTCAGAACGGGTCTGGTCTTTTTCGATATCGACTTCCAGCATCTGCTTCAGCGCATTTTGATAGCTGACTTGCAGACCATGCCCCAAAAATGACATGCCGACCTGGGTATCAAACACATTACTCAGCGATTTCTTCTGGGTATAGTGATAGATCAGGTCGATATCTTCACTACAGGCATGAAAAATATTCTGCTGTGCGTTAAAAATTTTATTAAGGAACTCAGTCAGATCTAGCGTGGTTCCATCCAACAAATAGACCTTATTGTCTACGTTAATCTGAAAAACACCCAGCTTAGGCCATAAGGTATCAACCTTGATAAACTCGGTATCCAGCCCATACACTGAATTCTGATCCATCAGCTTCAGTACATGAGTTAAGTCGTTTTGATGTTGAATAAATTGAAACATAGAACTGAGTCTAAGATTAGATTCTCGATAGATCCATATTAACTGATCTATAGAATTTTTGTATAAAAAATAACGTCAATTCTGCCCTATTTCCTAAAAAATGGCGGTCATTTATCAAGGTTTATAATCCAATTAATATCTTTTTTATATTAAAACTAACAAGATATTTAAGCTGAACTTACTTCATGCGCATCCGGTTATGCACGGCCTGACTCAAGGTATGACTATCGACATATTCCAGCTCACCACCTTGCGGTACGCCTTGGGCAATTCGGGTCATGTGGATCGGTAAATGCTTGCTGGCCTCAACCAGATAATGTGCCGTTGCTTGTCCTTCTACCGTGGCATTGGTTGCCAGAATCACTTCTTTCACCTGACCATTGGCCAAACGATGTAACAAGTACGGAATACCGATTTCTTCCGGTCCAATACCATCGAGTGGCGATAAATGTCCACCCAATACATGATATTTACCTCTAAAGCTGCCACTTTGCTCAATCGCCATGACATCTGCAGGTGATTCCACCACACAGAGCAGTTCATCATCACGATCCAGCGAAGTACAGATATTGCAGACTTCATCTTCGGTCAGAGAATGACAGACTGAACATTCATGAATGTGATTGGTTGCTTCAGTCAGCGCATGTGCCAAACCAATTGCACCTTCACGATTTTTCATGATCATATGCAAGGCCATACGTTGAGCCGATTTCGGCCCAACGCTTGGCAAAATGCGTAATGCTTGAACAAGTTGATCAAAACGATCACTAAACATTGCGCATTCTTCCTTAGAACATACCTGCAAGACCAGGCGGTAAACCCATACCCGAATTCGCTGCTTTCATTCTTTCGTCAGATACCACTTCTGCCTGACGTGCTGCATCATTCATTGCCGCTGCAATCAGGTCTTCGATCATGTCTGGATCATCCTGAAGTAACTCAGGATTGATTTCGATACGCTTCACTACGTTACGGCAAGTCATAGTTACTTTCACCAGACCGCCACCCGCCTCGGCATGCACTTCAGTTTGCGCAAGCTCTTCTTTGGCTTTTTTTACGTTGTTTTCAACTTCTTTCTGCATGCGCTGAGCTTGCTGCATCAACATGTTAATGTTCATAAATATCTCCGAACATAAATTTATAAAATTAAATTAGGTCTAAACCGCGACGAATATCCTGGATAATATCACCAATCTCTTCCAAACCAACAGATACGCGAATCAAACCTTCGCGAATACCGGCAGCTTCTTTGGCTTCAGGCGACAATTTACCGTGTGTCGTGGTTGCAGGATGGGTAATGGTCGATTTCACATCGCCCAGATTACCGGTAATCGAGATAAACTGGGTATTATCGATGACAGTCCATGCTTCCTCACGACCACCTTTGACTTCAAAAGACACAATACCGCCAAAACCGCTCTGCTGTTTTGCTGCCAGTTCATGACCGATATGCTCAGGCAGGCCCGCATAATATACTTTTTCTACTTTTGGATGCTGATTCAAAAATTCAGCCAGCTGCTGTGCACTTGCTGAATGTTCACGCATACGCAAACGTAGTGTTTCCAAGCCTTTTAGGAAAACCCAGGCATTAAATGGGCTCATTGATGGGCCGGTAGTACGCACGTAGCCGAAGATTTCTTCTAGTAACTTGTGATTACCTACGACAGCACCACCCAAGGCGCGGCCCTGACCATCCAGATATTTAGTCGCAGAATACACCACCAGGTCTGCACCAAATTTGATTGGTTGTTGTAACACCGGTGTACAGAAGCTGTTATCAATCGCCAGTAAAGCATCATTGGCATGCGCAATATCAGCGAGTCCCTGTATATCGGCTACTTCCGCTAAAGGATTCGATGGAGATTCAACAAAGAGAATTTTTGTTTCAGGCTTGATGGCATTTTTCCATGCATCAAGATCGGTCAAATCAACGAAATCAACGCTGACGCCAAATTTTGTGACATATTTTTCAAACATGGAAACCGTAGAGCCGAAGACAGCACGTGAACAGATCACATGATCACCCGCTTTTAAAAAAGCCATCATCACTGCCATAATGGCTGCCATACCCGAACTGGTGGCGACGGCGCGCTCTGCACCTTCAAGTGCAGCTAGACGCTTTTCAAACATGGCAACGGTCGGATTGGTAAAGCGAGAATAGATATTGCCCGGTTCCTGGCCTGAGAATTTGGCTGCGGCTTCTGCAGCATTTTCATAAACAAAGGACGATGTTAGAAAAATTGGTTCGCCATGCTCACCTTCAAAAGTGCGGGTATGGCCGGTACGAATGGCTAAAGTTTCTAATTGGTAAGAAATATCGTCTTGCTGGCTCATCGCTTTACCTCAGCCCTCGGGCTGCCTTTTGTAAAAATTTGCCAACATTTTGAGCGCCTAAGCTATTTCAGGTCAAGGCATAATAAGCGATTATTGCTTAGACTTCGATCAATCCTCCCGCGGATACGGATATTTTATTTACATGATTCAGTTAAAACAAAACTTTCAGCGCCAGCAAAAAAAATTTAAACACCTTAGTACCCGGGTGTTTAATGCCTCCTCACTGATCCTGTCGCAAAAAACCCCTTTTGAATATATTGCCGGCACCGAGTTTTGCAAGATTCGTTATTACGCTTCACCCGAAAAAAAATATAAGGAGCCACTGGTTTTTATCGCACCCTTGGCGATTAATATGGATATCTATGATCTGTATCCTTATCGCTCTCTGGTCAAGCATTTTCAGCATAGCGGTTTTGATGTCTATCTGGTGGAATGGAAACGCTTTAACTTTAAGCATCGTCACCTGAATTTTTTATCTTTTATCGATGCAGCCATTCCTCAATCCATTGAAACCATTTGCAAGCATTCAGGCAGTCAGTTTATTTCCCTGCACGGCTGGAGTATGGCGGGCGTGTTTGTCACGCTCTATACGGCCCTGCATTCACCTGAACATGTCAAGAATCTGATTGTGGTGGGCAGCCCCATCGACAGTTATGCATCAGGACGTGTCGGCAAACTTTTTTCTACGACCAATAAACTGATTTCTAAAAATAAGAATTTGCAGCAGGCTATTCATCAAGGGCTAATCCCGAAGCAATATATTCATACGCCGGGTATTGTAAATGCCTTGGGCTTTAAATTACTTGATCCGATTGGCTGGTTAAAAAGCCAGAAACAGTTTCTGCTAAATCTGGATCATGTCGAAGATGTCTATGAACATGCCACCATGGGGAATTTCCTGAACAAGATGATCGATTATCCGGGCGGGATTAATCAGGACATGGTGCTGCATTTATGGCTGCAAAATCCTTTAAAACAGGGTTCTATCACTTTGGATGGCCGTGTCGTTGATCTTAAAAATATCAGCTGCTCCCTGTTGGTAGGTGCAGGTCAAACCGACCAGATTGTCACAGAACAGTCAGCTAAACCTTTGATGGAATTGACAAGTAGCCAGGATAAGACGTTTACTCTTATACCGGGTGGTCATCTTGGACTAATGTCGAACCAGAAAACGGCAAATACATTCTGGCCCAAAATGACGACCTGGCTGGTGCAGCGCTCTACACGTCTTGATGTTTAGTGTAGATTCCCCGCACCAGAAAAAATATTAAATAGCTTTAAACATATTCAGAGGGTACAGCATGATTCAGTCAGTGGCATTTATCGGCCTAGGTGCAATGGGTTTTCGTATGGCAGCACATTTACCCAAGCAGTTTGATACGGTCTATGTCTGGAACCGCAGCTTTAACAAAGCAGAGCAACATGCTGCTGAATATGGCACCCAAGCCGTCACACTGGAACAGGCCGTACAGGCAGATGTGATTTTTTCATGCTTGCCAACTAGCGCTGACGTTGAACGACTTCTGGAAAATTTACCGCTTAAATCCGGTTCAGTCTGGGTCGACTGCACCAGTGGTGTACCGGATTCTGCCCAAAAACTGGCAGTACAACTGGCTGAACATGGGGTAATCTTTCTGGATGCACCGGTCAGCGGTCAAACCATTGGCGCTGAAAATGGCACGTTAACTGTGATGGTGGGCGGTAATGCAGAGGGCTATGAACAAGCCCTTCCTGCGATGCAGGCTTTTGGCAAGCTGATCAAGCATGTGGGTGAATCTGGCGCAGGTTTTGCAGTGAAGGCCGTAAATAATATGTTAATGGCTGTAAACCTGTGTGCCGTCGCAGAAGGCTTTACTACACTGAAAGCGCATGGGGTAAACTTGCATGAAGCGCTGGATTGTATTAATGCTTCAAGTGGTAAAAGCATGGTGACTGAAACCGTTTTGCCGCAGCGTATTTTAAACCGCAGTTTTCCTGTAACCTTTGCCCTGCCACTCTTGGCCAAAGATACAGGCATTGCAATCGACCTTGCGCGTGAAGCCAAACTTTCTGCGCCTGTGCTCTCGTTGACCCAGAATCTGATTCAAGCGGCCAGCGATCTGTCGGATAAAAACAGTGATTTTTCCAGTGCTGTGAAAATGTATGAATCATGGAGTAATATTACCATCGAGTAATATCTCGCCATTGAATAATGATAACGAAACCTCATATTGTGACTAGTAGGCAGGCACATATAGTGGATAACCCAGAGGAAACTCTCATGAAGAAATTTTCTGTTGCAGCATTGATTGGCTTTGCAACTTTGTTCGGGGCTTCAACATCGGTTCTTGCATCTGAACAAGAGTGCAAAAAATTAAAAAATGATCATGACGTGATTTATGCGTCTAAAGGTTTCTGTTTCAAAGATCCTGAAGCAAAAGCCAAGTTTGGTAATGACAATTGCTATACAACCAAGCCAAAATTCTCGGAAAAAGAGCAACAACGTCTTGACGCGATCAAAGATCGTCAGAAAGAATTGAACTGTAAATAATTCAGTTTAATGACGCTCAAGGAATATACTTATGACTTATGATGATCAGAATATTTTTGCACGAATTCTACGCGGTGAACTTCCTGCGATAAAAGTGTATGAAGATGACCAGGTTCTTGCATTTATGGACATCATGCCTCAGGCAGAAGGTCATACTCTCGTGGTTCCGAAAACTCCGGCGATCACTTTACTGGATCTACCCCCTGAAGCTGCAGCCTATACGATTCAGATCGTACAGAAAGTTGCAAAAGCCATTGAAAAAGGTTTAGGTGTGGACGGTATCGTGCTGATGCAATTATCAGGGGCCGCAGCGGGTCAGACCGTACCACACGTACATTTCCATCTGGTTCCTACCTCTTTGCACAATCTGGGCAAACATGCCGCACAGATGGGCGACCAGGAAAAAATTAAAGCGCTGGCTGAGAAAATTAAAGCTGCCCTTTAAGCTATTCTTAATACCTAAAAATGGAGCCTCGGCTCCATTTTTTATGTCTAATGTATTTCACTCTTGATTAAGCCAATAAAATATCAGTAAAAGTCACCTAGCCTATTTTTAAGTTTTGCAGCAAACACCGAGCTTAGCTGTATTTGCATCAATCCTGCTTACCCCACTCATAATCCTATAAAAAATAAGACAATGATTGTCTTTAATATTTCTGAAATATTTCCTTAATCATATTGACTTATTTGTAATGAATACTTGGCACCAATAGAGCAGTAGATGTTTCAAAACAATACTGAAACTTGTTTTTAAGACGATGAATAAAAAAGTCTTTATTGGAGCAACACATGAAAAAAACGTTATCTGCATTAGCAATCGGGGCAACAATTTTAACACCAGTGATGGCAGCTGCTGCTGATGTTAAAGTGTATGGTCGTGCACACGTTTCTTTAGATTATCTGGATGATGGCCAGGATTATAACGAAGTAGGTCTTTCTTCAAACTCTTCACGCCTAGGCTTTAAAGCTGAACAAAAACTAGAAAATGGTATGACCGTATTTGGTCAAATCGAACAGGAAATTAACTTTGCAAGTGGTTCTGCAAATGATGATGTTGAATTTGCAACTCGCGATACTTTTGTTGGTTTAAAAGGTGATTTTGGTCAAGCGCGTATCGGCCGTTTTGACAGCCCATTCAAAGTAGCACGTGGCCCGGTCAACTTCTTTGGTGATATGGTCGGTGATGTTCGTAACGTCACACGTGCTGGCAACTTGCGTTTTGATGAACGTAATAACAATACCATTGAATATAAATCACCTAAGTTTGGCGGTGGCTTTAATGTTTTAGCAGCACTTTCTTTACACGAAGGTAATAGCCCTGATAGCGTATCAACGTCTTCACCAAAAACTACTGTAATTGAAACTGTGAATGGTCCAGTAACAGTAGTCGTACCGGGAACCACAACTACTACTAATAAAGATAATCGCGATGATAAAGCATACGATCTCGCTTTAACCTATAAAGAAGGCAAAGTTGATTTTGCTGCTGCCTATGAACATTATGAAGAAGATGCAGGTCGTGGCGAACGCGATGGTTTCCGTATTGCTGGTGCTTACAAAATCACACCTGAATTCAACTTGGGTGGTTTATACCAATTCCTTCAACATGATAATTCTGAAGCAAACCCAGATGCACAAGTATTTGGTGTAGCCGGTGAATATAAATTTGCACCAAAAACGTATCTACGTGGTCAAGTGTTCCACCGCGATGTCGATGCAGATGATGCAAATGCAACATTATTGGCACTTGGTGTAGAACATCGTTTAGACAAAGCAGTACGTGTATATGCAAACTTGGCAACTGTACTGAATGATGAAAATTCAAACTTAACACCGTGGGCTCAAGCACGTTCAAATAACGTGGGTGGTGCACGTGGCGAAGATGCAACTGGTCTATCTCTAGGCATGCGTTACGACTTCTAAGTCTAGCCACCCTCACCAAGCTTAAAAAGAACATGTTTCCAGCATGTTCTTTTTTTGGCGTGTTTTTTATCAATATAAAATGATGAGAAAGATTGTGACACTGATATTCAACCCTTATAAAACCAACCAAAATAGTTTGATTAATTTTATTCTTTATTTTAAAACCAAGCATTTCAATCAGATTAAAAAGCATTAATCCAACTAAAACAATCTACATTCAAATATATAAATATAAGCATTTAGTCGGATTTAAAAAAACAATAAAATTACATAAAATAATAAAAAATATTTAGAATAAGTTTTAACTCATATAAATATATATTTATTATTTTCAAATATTTATAAATTTATATTTATTTAAATTGTATCGTCTATTTATTTTTTAGTTACAATAGATTAATAATATACAACAAGTCACAGATAGGCTTAGTCGAATGAGCTTAGTTCCCAAAAATCTAAACCAGAGAGTGGTTAGAGAAATAACCGCTATTTTAATTATCAAGGTTATTTTACTGATGATCATTAAAAATATCTGGTTTGATGCGCCTACGATTCCTAAAAATTTTGATAACCAAGTCGCCGAGCGTATCGCCGGCAATCCTTCCCAAATCCAGGAGACACGTTGATGATTTCTGAAAGCGTGGTCGATCTCTCGCGGTTCCAGTTCGCCATGACCGCGATGTATCACTTTATTTTTGTTCCACTGACTTTAGGCCTGGCTTTTCTGCTTGCCATTATGGAAACCACCTATGTGATTTCCGGCAAAGAAATCTATAAAGACATGACCAAGTTCTGGGGAAAACTGTTTGGTATTAACTTTGCCTTAGGGGTAACCACAGGCCTGACCATGGAGTTCCAGTTCGGAACCAACTGGGCTTATTACTCGCATTATGTCGGTGATATTTTCGGTGCACCGCTGGCGATTGAAGGTTTGATGGCCTTCTTCCTTGAATCGACCTTTATTGGCTTGTTCTTCTTTGGCTGGGATCGCCTGTCCAAAGTGCAACATCTGGCAGTGACCTGGCTGGTAGCTTTAGGTTCGAACATGTCTGCGCTGTGGATTCTGATCGCCAATGGCTGGATGCAAAACCCGGTTGGTTCTGTATTCAACTACGAAACCATGCGTATGGAAATGGTGGACTTTGCTGCACTGATTTTTAACCCGGTCGCTCAGGTTAAATTTGTGCATACCGTATCTGCCGGTTATGTCACAGGTGCTATTTTTGTACTGGCCATTTCAAGTTATTACATGCTGAAAAAACGTGACTTGCCGTTTGCACGCCGTTCTTTTGCCATTGCAGCCATCTTCGGGCTTGCCTCTACACTTTCGGTGATTTTACTGGGTGATGAATCAGGTTATGAGCTGGGCGATGTACAGAAAACCAAACTGGCAGCAATTGAAGCAGAATGGGATACCCACCTTGCACCTGCACCTTTTACTTTGTTCGGTATTCCGAATAAGGAAACCATGACTACAGATTATGCAGTGAAAATTCCTTATGTGATGGGTCTGATCGCTACACGCTCTACGACTGAACAAGTCACAGGTATTAAAGACCTGCTGGTTCAGCATGAAGCGCGTATCCGTAATGGTATGGTGGCCTATTCGCAACTGGAAAAATTACGTGCTGGTGATCAGTCTCCAGAACTGAAAACCGCTTTTGAAGAAAGCCAAAAAGACCTCGGTTACGGTCTGCTGCTGAAGAAATACACGCCAAATGTCGTTGATGCCTCTGAAGAGCAAATCAAAGCAGCTGCTAAAGATACCATTCCACACGTACCAAGTCTGTTCTGGGCCTTCCGTGCCATGGTTGCTTCTGGCTTCTTGATGCTACTTCTATTTGCACTGGCAACTTTTGCGGTAGCAAAACGTAATGCTGAAAACAAACCATGGTTATTGAAATTTGCATTATTTGCACTTCCTCTGCCTTGGGTTGCTGCGCAAACTGGCTGGTATGTGGCAGAAGTAGGTCGTCAACCTTGGACCATTGGTGAGGTATTACCGACGCATCTTTCAGCATCAAGCTTAAGTACAGGTGATGTCTGGGGTTCAATCCTTGCATTGGCAGCATTCTATACCGTGTTACTGATTATCGAGATGTATCTGATGATCAAGTTCTCACGTCTTGGCCCAAGCTCACTGCATACCGGTAAATACCATTTTGAAAAGCTTGCAGCTGCAGAAAAGTCAAATGGGGAGACTCACGCATGATCGAATATGAATTATTAAAAATCATTTGGTGGGTGCTGGTCGGCGTATTGCTGATTGGCTTTGCCCTCACCGACGGCTTCGATATGGGCTCCATGGCGATCATGCCATTTGTGGGCAAAAATGATAGCGAGCGCCGTGCAGCGATCAATACCATTGCGCCGCACTGGGACGGTAACCAAGTCTGGTTTATTACTGCCGGCGGTGCTTTGTTCGCTGCCTGGCCAATGGTCTATGCAACCGCCTTCTCTGGCATGTACTGGGCACTGTTGCTGGTACTGTTTGCCCTATTCCTGCGTCCGGTCGGTTTTGACTATCGCTCAAAACTGGAAAATACCAAATGGCGCAATTCATGGGACTGGGGTCTAGCCATTGGTGGTGCAGTGCCTGCATTGGTCTTCGGTGTGGCATTCGGCAACATGTTCCTGGGTGTACCATTTACTTTAGATGAAACTGTACGTTCTACTTATACTGGTAGCTTCTTTGCACTACTGAATCCGTTTGCTATTGTGTGTGGTCTGGTCAGCTTATCGATGCTGTGTGCACATGGTGGTGCATGGTTAATGCTGCGTACTGATGGTGACCTACGCCAACGTTCTGCCAAAGCAACACAAA
This sequence comes from Acinetobacter idrijaensis, assembly GCA_000761495.1. Classification (GTDB taxonomy): domain Bacteria; phylum Pseudomonadota; class Gammaproteobacteria; order Pseudomonadales; family Moraxellaceae; genus Acinetobacter; species Acinetobacter idrijaensis. The sequence continues at coordinate 94,510 of JQCU01000127.1, read as the reverse complement.
TCATGGGTCTGGTTTATCTGGTTACCTTCCTGGCTGCAGGCGCTTGGCTGTACTTTGGTGGTATTCAAGGTTATACACTGGTTACACCTTTTGATACCAATGGTGTTGCCAACCCGCTCGCCAAAGAAGTGCTGACCAATGCCAATCCAGGCTGGATGAATAACTACTCGACTTATCCAATCACGATGGCAGCGCCAATTGTCGGCATTTTGGGCGGTTTGATCATTGTACTGGCAGCAGGTAAAAATAAAGCAGGCTTGAGCTTCCTGGGTTCATCTCTGGCAGTTATCGGTGCAATTCTGACTGCTGGTTTCGCCCTATTCCCTTTCCTGATGCCTTCAAGCATTAACCCGGTTGCAAGTCTGACCATGTGGGATGCGGTATCTAGTAAAAATACCTTAACCGTTATGACCGTTGCTGCCTGTATCTTTGTTCCACTGATCCTGATCTATACCACTTGGTGTTATTACAAGATGTGGGGCGTGATTACCAACAAACACATTGAAGATAATTCACACAGCCTGTACTAAGGGCTGTGTCTTAAGGAGAGACAACTATGTGGTATTTTGCCTGGATTCTGGGTGTACTGATGGCATGTTTTGCCAGTGTGATTGCTGCCATTTACATGGAACAACACCAAGACCTGGATGAGGAATAAAACATGACAGAAGCTGCGCTTGAGAAAACCGTTGTAGACAAGAAACCAAACAAATTTGCGATGATGATTTCCTGCCTCCTGGCTTTTCCTCTCGCAGCCGTGTTATTGGTTCATCCTTCTGCAATGCTGGATGCCAACGGTGAATATAGCCATAGTGCCATGATGTATATCATGATTGGTATTTCTGGAGGCTTTGTCCATGGTGTGGGCTTTATGCCGCGCCACTGGTTCTGGAAATGGTTGTTTAGTCCATTCTTGGCATGGCCTTTAATGATCTGGGGCTATTACACCTGGTTTCTCAGTTAAAGTATGAAATTAAAAAAGCCCTCAAGTGAGGGCTTTTTGATATCATACGAATTCTAAAATATTCTTCTTTTTTCTTCTGGCCAAAACAGGATTTTTAAAACAACTTATTTTAAGTATATAAAAAGCCGGAACCAGTCCGACTTTTAGAATGACTTATCGATGAGTATGAATCGACATCACAATGCCCATCCCGGCCAGCATGGAAATCACTGCCGTTCCACCATAACTCATGAGCGGTAATGGATCTCCAGTTACAGGTAAAATCCCGCTCACCATGCCTGAGTTTAAAAATACAAAGAAGAAGAAAGTCAGTCCCATGGCTCCAGCATATAAACGGCCAAAGTTATGAAAGCTGTTTAAACCAATCATCAGACAGCGAATAATAATGGCAGTGAATAAACTAAACAGCAGGAAAACGCCGATAAAACCGAATTCTTCGGCATAAGTCGACATAATAAAGTCAGTATGATGTTCAGGCAGATAACCTAAATGTGATTGGGTACCTTCGGTATAGCCTTTGCCCGTGGAACCACCTGAACCAATCGCAATTTTGGACTGGATGATATTCCAGCCTGCACCCAAGGCATCCGATTCCGGATCAAATAACGTGGTAATACGTTTTTTTTGATACTCTTGTAGCACGAACATCCATGCAGCCGGAGCTGCCACAGCTACCGCCGCTGCTGCACCACCAATCAGACGCCACGACATCCCACTTAAAAATAGAACAAAAATACCAGGAATTACCAAGCCAATGTTCAAGTCAGGCTGAAGTGCCACCAAAACAAATGGTACGCCCAATAGAATCAAAGCCCCGACAATATGCAAAAATTTGGGAGGAAATGGCTTACGTGCAAAATACCATGCCATCATCAAAGGCATGGCAAATTTCATCACCTCACTCGGTTGCATGCTTCCCACCCCCGGCAAGGTAATCCAGCGCGTTGCACCTAAACGTTTTTCACCAATCACAAAGACCAGAAGCAGCATGAAGATCCCGAAGGCATACAGGTATGGACTAATCGCCTGATAGACTTTCGGTGGAATTTGTGCACAGATAAACAGCAGCACAAAACCAATCCCGAAACTGATGGCCTGACGAATCACCATCCCAGAGTCTTCAGAGGTCGCGCTATATACCACCATCAAACCCAGGATTGCATTGAGAACCAGAAAGCACAATAACCATGGATCAAGGTGCAACTTGGTCCATCGAGATGAATCTTGCGGGTTAATACTACGCCCATCACGCAAAGAATGACGTAAAAACCGATACTGCTGTGAAGGTATCATTGGCCAAAAGGTGAAAAAGAATGATGGCAAAATTATAAGTGAAAGCTCTAGTGAATAGATCACTATAGCCAGATTTATTCTGCTTTTATTTAAATATTATTCGAATATATTTTTAAGCCTGAGCCTGTAAAATCAGCCTGGCCAGTTCCAGATCGTCCGGATAGGTAATTTTAATATTATCAGAACGCCCCTGCACTACTTGTACTGACTCACCAATATGTTCCAGTGCGCTGGCTTCATCAGTAATGATCGCACCATCTTGCAAAGCCTGCTCAATCGCCCGTTTCAACAAACCTAGCTTGGCCATTTGTGGTGTTTGTGCCTGCCAGAGCATCGAGCGATCCACTGTTTCCTCAATATCAAAATTGGTTACTACACGCTTAAGTGTATCTCGCACCGGAATTGCCAGAATCGCAGCCTGATCATTTGTAATCGCCGTATTAACCAACTGTTGCAGACAATCCTGACTGACACAGGGACGCGCCGCATCATGTACCAGCACCCAGTCATTTTCAGAAGCGATTTGAGATAAATAGGTCAATGCGTTCAATACGGAATTCACCCGCTCTGCACCACCCAAACAAAAATGAGCTTTCTCCAGACTGGAAAATGGCAGGGTTTTCGCCACGTTGTCCTGTTCACCAATCGCCAGGACATAACCCCTCAAAGGCAGTTGATTCAGACGAGCCACCGTATGTTCAAGAACAGTTCGCTCTTGAATCATCTGATATTGTTTCAGTTCTGTTTTGGAGAAACGGCTACCGGAACCTGCAGCTGGAAGAATGACCCAAAGTTTAGGGTGTGGTTGGTGCTTCAGCTGACTCATTGGTTCGCAGGTCTACTTTAGAATTAGGATTAAGATAGATCGGTTTATATTGAGTACTGATCGTGCTCATTTGAATAAAAGTTTCGCGTGGCTTAATCAGGCCAAGATCTAAACGCGCATGTTCTTCGATGGCTTCAATACCATTCTTCAAATCATAAACTTCTGCCGCCAGAACGCGATTACGCTCTTTTAGTTCATCATTCAATTCCATTTGTTGCTGGATTTTCTGGGTCAGTTGCTGATGATCATGATAACCACCTTCACCAAACCAGTATAAATATTGAAACCCTGCGATCAAAATGATCGCAAGGCCCAACAGTACTTTACTCGCAGTCGAGTCGAATACATTTAACATTGACATAAGTCGCTTAGTTCAAACCTTTGAACTCAGCTTTACCGCGATATGCAGCATTAGTCAATTCTTCAATACGAAGTAATTGATTATATTTCGCTACACGGTCAGAACGGCAAAGTGAACCAGTCTTGATTTGACCCGCTGCTGTACCTACTGCAAGATCAGCAATCGTTGAATCTTCAGTTTCACCTGAACGGTGTGAAATTACAGTAGAGTAACCATTTTCTTTCGCAAGATAAATCGCATCTAAAGTTTCAGTCAAGGTACCGATCTGGTTGTATTTGATTAAGATCGAGTTACCAACTTTCTCATTAATACCACGTTGTAAAATCTTAGGATTCGTTACGAATAAATCGTCACCAACCAACTGGATCTTGTCACCAAGAATAGAAGTCAGGTAAGACCAGCCTTCCCAGTCAGATTCATCCAGACCATCCTCAATCGAGATAATTGGGTATTGGTTTACCAGACCTGCTAAATAGTCAGAGAACTGGTTGCTTGTGAACGCTTTGTTGCCTTCACCTGCAAGAATGTACTGACCGTCTTTGTAGAATTCTGAAGATGCACAATCCAGCGCAAGCATGATGTCAGAACCTGCTTTGTAGCCAGTTTGACCAATTGCTTCAAGAATAACCGTGATTGCTTCTTCGTTTGAACGCAAGTTCGGCGCAAAACCACCTTCATCACCTACCGCAGTGTTTAAACCTTTTTTGTTTAAAACTGATTTAAGTGAATGAAAGATTTCAGCACCGGCACGTAGTGCTTCAGAGAATGAAGTGAAGCCTACTGGCTCAATCATAAATTCTTGAATATCGACGTTGTTGTCTGCATGTGAACCACCATTGATGATGTTCATCATTGGTACAGGCATAGTTAGAATCGTTTGACCGCGAAGATCTGCGATGTATTGGAAAAGAGGAATTTTCTTTTCTTCAGCAGCAGCGCGAGCAGCAGCCAAAGACACTGCCAAAGTTGCGTTTGCACCTAGTTTTTCTTTGTTTTCAGTACCGTCAAGCGCGATCATCGTGTTATCGATGTCTTTTTGTTCGAATACTGATTTACCGACCAAAGCGTCACGGATTAACGTATTTACGTTATTTACCGCAGTTTTAACGCCTTTACCTAAGTAACGCGCTTTATCGCCATCACGAAGTTCTAAAGCTTCACGAGAACCAGTTGAAGCACCAGATGGTGCACATGCACGGCCAACTACGCCAGATGCTAAGATTACGTCTGCTTCGATGGTAGGGTTACCACGAGAGTCCAAAATTTCACGTGCACGAATGTCAACGATTTGGCTCATGAACTATTCCTCAGTTGATTAATATGAGCTGCCTATACGGCAGCGCAAGAGTGATAAACTCAGTGTGTATCTAACTTTTCGAAACCTTTAACCAAGGTATCCAATTCTTTTAGCTGTGCCAGGAACGGCTCAAGCTGAGACATGCGCAGCGCACATGGACCATCACACTTGGCTTTTTCCGGATCTGGATGTGCTTCCAGGAACAAGCCTGCAAGACCCGTTGCCATACCCGCACGTGCAAGCGTTGTAATTTGCGCACGACGACCACCGGCAGAATCTGCACGGCCGCCTGGGGTTTGTAAGGCATGGGTCACATCAAAGAAAACCGGGACATTCATTTCTTTCATGATGTCGAAGCCCAGCATGTCTACAACCAGATTGTTATAGCCAAATGCCGAACCGCGTTCACAAATGATCAGCTTGTCATTTCCGGCTTCCAGACACTTATGCAAAATATGACGCATTTCGTGCGGAGCCAGGAACTGGGCTTTTTTGATGTTGATGATCGCATCCGTTTTTGCCATGGCTTCAACCAGATCCGTCTGACGGCTTAAGAAAGCTGGCAATTGAATAATGTCTGCCACTTCCGCCACAGGAGCCGCTTGGTACGGCTCATGCACATCGGTGATGATCGGCACATTAAAGTGTTTTTTAATGTCAGCTAACCACTCGAGACCTTTTTCCAGGCCTGGGCCACGGAAAGAGTTCAGGCTTGAACGGTTGGCTTTATCAAAGCTGGCTTTGAACACATAAGGAATGCCCAAACGTGTACAGATATCGACATAAGTCTCTGCGATTTCAAAAGCCAGGTCTTTAGATTCAAGTACATTCATTCCGCCGAATAATACAAATGGCAAATGATTTGCCATTTGTATATCGCCCAAACGTACAATTTCTTGTGGTTTTAATTGCGACATTTAAACTTCCCTAGTTGTGTCCTACGCACCGATTATTTGGTTTTTTGGTACTGCTTTTTCGCAGCATCAATGAAACCTGCAAATAATGGGTGACCATCACGTGGCGAGCTGGTAAATTCCGGGTGGAATTGTACTGCAATAAACCAAGGATGTGCAGGAATTTCAACAGTTTCTACCAGATGCTGTACCGGAGAGTAACCAGAAATCTTCATGCCTTTTTCTTCCAGCACTGGGATATAACGGTTGTTCATCTCGTAACGGTGACGGTGACGCTCGATGATTTCTTCAGAACCATAAACTTCTGCAGTTTTAGTCCCTGCAACCAGTTCAGATTTTTGCGCGCCTAAACGCATCGTGCCACCCAGATCAGAATCAGCAGAACGTTGCTGAACTTCACCACGCTCATCTAACCATTCAGTAATTAAACCAATCAATGGAGATTTGGTTGAACGGTTAAATTCAGTCGAGGTCGCGTCTGCAATACCAGCAACATTACGTGCGTATTCGATCACAGCCAACTGCATACCCAAGCAAATACCGAGGAACGGCACACCGTTCTCACGTGCGAACTGAATCGCCTTCATTTTGCCTTCAGTACCGCGCTCACCGAAACCACCAGGAACTAGAATCGCATCAGCATCTTTCAATACTTCTGCTACATCTTGGCCTTCAAGCTCTTCAGCGTTTACGTAGTCAATCTGAACTTTCACACGGTTTTGAATACCCGCATGTAAAAGTGCTTCGTTGACAGATTTGTAAGCATCTGGAAGTTCAACGTATTTACCGACCATTGCAACACGTACGGTGTATTCAGGGTTCAGTAATGCTTCTACAACGTTATCCCAATCTGTTAAATCAGCTTCAGGAAGATCGTTATAACCAAAACGTTCACAGATTAAATCATCAACATTTTGTTCGTAGAATGTACGTGGAATCTGGTAGATCGAACGTGCGTCTTTACATACCACAACGGCACGTGCTTCAACGTTGGTAAATAATGCAATCTTACGCGTCGTATCTGCATCTACATCGTACTCTGTACGACAGATGAGAATGTCTGGCTGAATACCAATCGACAGGAGTTCTTTAACAGAGTGCTGTGTTGGTTTGGTTTTTAATTCTGCTGCAGACTTAATGTATGGGAGTAACGTTAAGTGCATTAACATGGTACGTTTATGACCAAGTTCAACCATTAACTGACGTACAGATTCCATGAATGGGAGAGATTCAATGTCACCTACAGTACCGCCGATCTCTACGATCGCAACGTCATAACCTTCGCCTGCACGAAGTACACGCTCTTTGATATTGTCAGTAATGTGTGGAATAACTTGAACAGTACCGCCTAGATAGTCACCACGGCGTTCTTTGTTTAGAACATCCTGGTAAACACGGCCTGATGTGAAGTTATTTAGTTTGGTCATTTTCGCACGACGCAAGAAACGTTCGTAGTAACCCAAGTCTAAGTCTGTTTCAGCACCATCTTCTGTAACAAAAACTTCACCATGCTGGAATGGGCTCATTGTCCCTGGATCGACATTAATGTATGGATCCATTTTTACCATGGTCACTTTTAAACCACGAGCTTCTAAAAGTGCAGCAACAGAAGCAGCTGAAATACCTTTACCTAGTGATGAAACTACACCACCAGTAACGAAAATAAAATGGGTCATTGGGTTTCTCGTACAATCGAGCCTAAATCGGCCTGCAATGTTGCGCAATTTTACTTTACCTTGTACCTAGAAAGCAAAGTCAATCCGCATCAATTCAAAGAACAATAAACAATTGACTATTCTAACAGCAATTCCTATAAAAAATTACAGTAAGTTCATATGATTTCTATCTTGCATTTTGCTGCTATAATAGTGTATCCACTCCACACTTTTATGTTTGATGCAATGATGATGAAGAAACTTTTAATCTCCACCCTAATCCTGACTGGCCTGACATTAACTGCGTGTGTAAAAAAAGAAGCACCAAAAGAAGAAGAGCAAGTAGAAGTTACTCCAGCATCTGAAATCTCGACTCCAGAACCAACGCAATTTGAACCGCTTGAACCTGTAGAGCCAGCGGCAATTGAAGAGGAAGTAGCGCCAACGGTTGAAATTCAACGTGAGCAAACTGAAAACACCACGACTGAAATCCGTCGTGAAATCAAAAAACCAGAAACTACTGAGCCGGCACCAGTGCCTGAAACCCGCGAAGAACCTGCGTCAAAGCCTGCTGCGACCACACCTAAAACCAATTCAAATCCAGAAAACAAGTCTGAGGATGATGCGGTTGCTGACGCAATTGCCGCAGCGATGCCAGCACTTGACTAATTACAGTATCATTCATCAAAAAACCCAGCAGATGCTGGGTTTTTTATTGGAACTTTTTAAGCAGATACTGTTGCCGGTGCACGAGATAAGTGAATCAAATAGTCTGCCATTAGTCGGGTAGCCCAAGATTCGGTTTGCATCAAGCCCTGATAAAAGCCGCAATGACTGCCTTTTTTGGTGGTAATCACCATAATATTGGACATCGCCCGAATTTTTTCTTTATAAGGTTCTAAATTTCGGATGTGACAAACCGGATCATCCTCCGCATTTAAAATCATCAGCGGAATTTTGATACTTTCAAATACATAAATCGGATTGGTTGCCTGGGTATAACTGGCATAATCCGTAAATCCGGCCAGTTCAAAATAGAGTTTTTCAAATTCGGACAGATCTTTAACTTCTAATAACTGTTTCCAGCTTGGGCAGACCTGCCAGGTTTCCTGATAAGGATGAATAAAGCGCTTAATCAGTTTTTTGGCCATAACTTTACTGTAAAACGGATGCACATTGGCAAAACCAGTTTCAGTGTTATAGCCAGGACATAAAGCAAAAGCTGCTTTTAATGGGGTTTGTTCACCCTCTTCGCCCAGATAACGCACTAACAATCCCGTACCCGCAGAAGAGCCAACCCCATAGAGATCGGACTGAGGAAATCTGTCCTGTATATACAAGAGTTGTTCACGCAAATCCTGAGTTGAACCAAACAGGTTCATTTTAGGCACAGGCATGGGTAAGTCTGCATGACCACGGCGTAAACACAATGCAACACGCCAACCCGTATATTTATGCAGATCACGAACCAGTTCACGCATTGATTCAGGAGAACCGGTTATCGTATGCAATAAAACAATGGTAGGGGTATTTGCAGGAAGATCCAGTCCATACCAGGCAATACCGGTAATTCCGCCATCTGACATTTTCAGCTGTTCAAGCGCGTCATATTTCAGCTTAATGGTACGTTTTTTAATTAAATCGAAATACAGAATATGTGCGTGTGCATTGGCTAACCAAGGTGTAGGACGATATTTTTGTTGCAGCTGCGGTAAGCTCTCAATGAGTCCTGAAAATACACCATTCGGATTGTAATACAGGGTCGGCTCGTCTGCTCCACTGAAACGATCCAGATACTCACTGGAAAGCTGACCCAATTTTTTAAGCAACATTTTCATCTGTCATCCCCCTCTAGTTGTACTAGCTGTGATTTACAAATTTCATGCCGACTTGAATCAATAGTTCGAATTAAGTTTTAGCTTGGAATGATTGCATCCGCTGGCCCATCTGTACAGCCAAGGCTTCAAGTCCGGACTTAGGTCGAATCATGACTTCAAAATCAATCATCTGCCCCTCTTCATTAAACTGAATCATGTCAACTCCCTTTAGTTTTTTATCGCCCACATTGGCAGAAAACTCAAGTACGACATTGTTACCATCTTCACTTATAAATTCACGGTGATAGGTGAATTTTTCAAAGACTTGAATGACATTGGTCAAAATAAAAAATACCACCTGTTTTCCAGGATAAGGCTGAAAAGCCACAGGCGAACGAAATACCACTTCTTCAGCAAGTAGTTCATTCAAGATCGACATATCACGGGTTTCCAGCATCTCATGCCAGCGTGCAATGGATTTTCTGGTATTTTCGATGGTCATTTTGGATTCCTTCTTTTTTGATATTTTTTAATAAAAGCTTAAATACTTCTTTCTTTTAATTGAAAGAATTCCCCCTTTTATTAAAGGTGAGAAGTACTGCTTCGCAAGGGGGGATTCTTTCTTACAAATCCTCTCCCTAACCCTCTCCTTTAATAAAGGAGAGGGGAAAAAGCAGGTTTTAATATTTTCAGATCACCGCCGCCAATTCAGCACCCTGACGGATTGCACGCTTGGCATCCAGCTCACCCGCTTCTTTCGCTCCACCAATCAGATGCACATTTTTACCCGCCGCTTTTAGCTCATCAAACATGGCGGTATAAGATTCCTGACCGGCACAAATAATCACGTGATCGACTTCCAACACAGCAGGCTTGTCATTCACGACAATATGTAAGCCCTGATCATCAATTTTTTCATAATTGGCGCCCGCAATCATTTTTACGTCACGGTGTTTTAAACCGGTACGATGAATCCAGCCTGTGGTTTTACCCAAACTCGCGCCGACTGAAGCAGCTTTACGTTGCAATAAATAAATTTCACGTTGCGGTTTTTCTACATTTGCAGCTTTTAAGCCACCGACATTTTCATAGTCAGTATCAATACCCCATTCATCATAGAATTTTTCCGGATTGATACTGCCACTTTCCCCTTCATGGCTCAAGAATTCGGCTGTATCAAAACCAATACCGCCTGCACCAATAATGGCAACTCGCTGACCCACCGGCTTACGTTCTTTCAAAACGTCCAGATAAGACAGTACTTTTGCATGATCAATGCCTGGAATCTCAAGCTGACGTGGTGTCACGCCTGTTGCCACCACAATATCATCAAAGCTTGACTGAGCCAGCTCTTCCAGACTCGCCTTATGATTCAGTTGCAATTTGATACGTGGTTGTAATTCAATCTGACGCTTGAAGTAGCGCAAGGTTTCATAAAACTCTTCCTTGCCCGGAATGGTCTTGGCAATATTAAACTGCCCGCCAATCTGAGCAGCGGCTTCAAATACCGTCACCTGATGACCGCGATTTGCTGCATATACAGCAAAGCTTAAACCTGCAGGACCCGCACCAATCACGGCAATATTTTTTGCTACATTGGTTTCTTTAAAAATGAGCTCTGTTTCATAGCAGGCACGTGGATTGACCAGACAGGTGGCAATTTTCATTGAGAAAATATGATCCAGACAGGCCTGATTACAACCGATACAGGTATTGATCTCATCGCTACGACCCTGCTCCGCTTTCAGGACAAACTCAGAGTCTGCCAGCATCGGACGGGCCATAGAAATCATATCAGCATCACCAGATGCCAATACATATTCAGCCATTTCCGGAGTATTGATACGGTTTGAAGTGATTAAAGGAATCTTCACTTGACCTTTCAGCTTACGCGTCACCCAAGTAAAGGCTGCACGAGGCACTTTGGTGGCAATGGTCGGAATACGCGCTTCATGCCAGCCAATGCCGGTATTGATAATGGTCGCACCGGCTTTTTCAATTTCTTTGGCCAACTGGATGACTTCTTCCAGAGTTGAACCGCCTTCGACCAGATCCAGCATAGATAGGCGATAAATAATGATAAAGTTCTCACCGACCATTTCACGGGTACGGCGTACGATTTCAATCGGGAAACGGATGCGGTTTGCATAGCTTCCACCCCACTCATCATCACGATGGTTGGTACGCGCGGCAATAAACTCGTTAATCAAATAGCCTTCCGAGCCCATGATTTCTACACCGTCATAATCGGCGTATTGAGCCAGCTTGGCACAATTGGCAAAATCATCAATGGTTTGCTGCACTTCAGCCGAAGTTAAAGCATGCGGTTTGACCGGATTGATCGGTGCCTGAATTGGGGATGGCGCGACATTTTCAGCCTGATAAGAATAGCGTCCGGTATGCAAAATCTGCATGGCAATTTTCCCGCCCGCCTCATGTACGGCCTGGGTAATTACCTTATGCTTTTCAGCTTCTTCAAGAGTGTCAAGTTTGGAACCACCATGAAACGTCACCCCATGATCATTTGGTGAAATCCCGCCGGTGACGATTAAAGCGACTCCACCTTTGGCACGCTCTGCATAGAAAGCTGCCATCCGATCATATCCGCCGGGTGCCTCTTCAAGACCAACGTGCATGGAACCCATTAACACGCGGTTTTTAAGCGTGGTAAAACCCAAGTTCAATGGGGCAAGTAAATTCGGATATTTAGACATTTCAACTCCTGAGCGTGCGTTTAGGCTGGCTATTGTTTTAGCAACTGGCAGTTTGATCCCTCAAACTTTCCAGTTTAATGCAACTTGTTGCACTAATTTATATGCCAGAATTGATTTTTATGCAACATGTTGCATAATAATCCTGAGTCACTTTTTTGAGACGCTTATGTCTTTAGCGCATGTTTTATTGACCAGCCTGATTGAAAAGCCCAGCACCGGAATCGAACTGGCCCGCCGTTTTGACCGATCCATGGGCTTCTTCTGGAATGCCACTCATCAGCAGATTTATCGCGAGCTGAATGCCATGCTGCAAAAAGGATGGATTTCGACGATAGAAGAGGAAGATTCCAATAGCCGCAAAAAGACTTATCAAGTGGAACGTCTGGGCCGGGAAGAACTGGCCAACTGGATGCTGCAACAAAGCCCACCGGCACAACTGCGCGAAGAACTGATGGTGCGTTTACGTGCCGAAGCCCAGCTTGGTGGCAATAACACCTTGGCAGAGCTGGAACGCCATCTAGAACTGCATAAAGAAAAACTGAAAACCTATCAGCAGATTTTTGCCAAGGACTTTGCCGAAGCGGACGAAACTGACCGTACCCTGTATATTCATAAAATGATTTTGCAACTGGGGATTGATCAGGAACTGGGCTGGATTTCCTGGCTGGAACAAGTCATTCCGCGACTCAAACAATTTGACGCAAAATAATTCTAAATACGGAGACACACATGCCCTTTTATCGCATGCCCGATGGTGAACAGCTATTTGTACGCGAATATGGTCAGGGACAGCCTGTACTGGTGCTCTCGGGACTTGGCATGCTGAGCTGGCAATGGAAAGCTTTTCTTTATCCGCATCAGAAAAATTTCTGTTTCATTATTCCAGAATGGCGCGGCTTTGGGGCTTCCAGTCGCTGTAAAATTCCGCCAGATAGGGATGCAATTTCCAGTCACTGGCTGGATGTGCGTTCAGTTCTGACCCAGCTAGAATTAGATCAAGTCATCGTCATTGCCTATTCCATGGGTGCAACCACCGCAATGCACGGCATGCATTATGACAACTTTGCCAGTCAGATTTCTGCTTATTTGCACATTGATCAGACTCCCAAAATTCCGGTCGATGATGCCTGGGATTTTGGTCTTTTTGGTCCACGTTATCAGGAATTTATCGACATCCTGCAGCAGCTCTCTGTCCTACTTACGCAATATCAGCAAGTTGAATTGATCCGTGATCTTGACGTTTCTGTCCGTAAACAAATTGCCGCCCTATGGCTAAAATTTATTCAGCTACAAAATCAACAAAAATATAGTCTGAAAGCTTTCGAATTCATTTTGAATCAACCTCGCCTGCAAAGTCTGTTAATGCCTTCCAGCCGGGTGGATTATATGGCGTGGTATATCAACAATTATTTATACCATCGTGAGGATTACCGAGAGGCATTGGCCCAGCTCAGCTGTTCGGTGACTTTCTTTAGCGGCGTACAATCCAAGCTATATCCTTTTGAAGGTCAGCACCTGATTGCAGAAAGCCTGCCTCAGGCCAAACAGATACTTTTCAGCAAATCCGGCCATACACCTTTACTGACTGAACCGCTAAAATTTGCCCGAGAACTTGGCATCTTTTTAAATGAAAATTCACAATCTAGCACTTCAGCTGCCTAAAGATTCAGGAGATAGAACAATGAAAAAGTTGGTGGCTTTTTCCGGTGCAGGCATGAGCGCCGAAAGTGGCATTCATACTTTTCGCGACAGTGATGGACTTTGGGAACAATACCGGATTGAAGAGGTCGCGACACCTGAAGCTTGGGCCAAAAATCCAGAACTGGTGCAACGCTTTTATAATGCCCGCCGTAAAAACATTCTGGAAGCACAGCCGAATGCCGCACATCAATTAATTGCCGATCTTGAAAATGAGTTTGATGTGCATGTAATCACCCAGAATATTGATGACTTGCATGAACGTGCCGGCAGCTCCAAGGTGATCCATTTACATGGCAATATTCGTCTGGCCAAAAGCTCAGGCCCCGATGCACAAAGCACGACCGAGTTTTATCCAATTGAAGGTGCTGAATTAGATTTAAATCAACACTTTTGTAAGGCAGGCTATCCGTTACGTCCGCATGTGGTCTGGTTTGGCGAAGCCGTGCCCGCGTATGAAGAAGCCCAAGACTGTGTACAGGATGCCGATATTTTTGTGGTGATTGGCACCAGCCTACAGGTTTATCCGGTCGCCGGGTTAATTCATGATATTCCTGCGTACTGTCAGGCCTATTACATCGACCCGAAAGCCGAGCAGCAGTATTTGCCTGCACAGTTTTACAAAATCCCCCAAAACGCGACCGATGGCATGCAAACACTGCTAGGTTTACTGAAATCCCCGAATTAAAATCTTTATGCACTACATTCTCTGATTGACAGTATGCAACAATCAATTTTTAATCAGCTTATCGTTGCAAGAATGGAATTAAACCATGCTGTCTGATCTGGATGACTTTTATTGTTTCGCTCAGGTGGTGGAACATGGCGGCTTTAGTGCAGCCGAACGTGCAACTGATATTCCCAAATCCAAACTTAGCCGCCGGGTGTTTAATCTGGAAGAGCGCCTGGGCGTACGTCTGATTCAGCGCAGTTCGCGTCATTTTGCTGTCACCGATATCGGCATGAATATTTACCGGCATGCCCAAGTCATGCTGAGTGCTGCACAGGCAGCGCATGATCTGGTCGACCATTTGAGTACCGAACCACGCGGAACCATTAAAGTCAGTCTACCAGTGTCTATTGCACAGAATGAACTGGCAAAAATTCTGCCGGATTTTTTGAAAAAATATCCTGAAATTAAAGTCCAGATGATGATCACCAATCGCCGGGTCGACATTATCAATGAAGGCTTTGATCTGGCCTTACGTGTCCGTTCCAGCCTGGATGATGATCCGAATCTGGTGATCCGCCAGTTTGAAAAAATTGAGCAGCATCTATTCGCCAGTCAGGGTTATTTAAATGAATTTGGTGAACTGAAAACCCCTGAGCAACTGGCTGAACATAAAATCCTGAGTATGGCTGAAGATCATACCGAACAGTTTCTGACCTTACAAAATGAACAGCAGGAACAGAAAAAAATTCGTGTCAGTCCAACCGTTATGGGTTCTGACTTAAATATGCTGGCACAATTGGCCGCGTCAGGATCAGGCGTTACTTTGTTACCAGATAACGTGGTCGAGCATTACGTGGCAAGTGGTGAACTTGTTCGGGTACTCCCTGACTGGAAAGCGCCGCATGGTATTTTCCATGTGGTTTATCCTTCACGTCGCGGTTTATTGCCCGCAGTACGGGTCTTTATTGACTATCTGGTTGCTGAATTAAATCAGCGCTAAGTGATATGCTGTTGAGGAAAACTGGACAAAAAAATAGCTCATTCTTGGGGAAAAATGAGCTAGAGAAACTTTCACTACAGCATAGTGAGCGAAAAAAAGGTAACCTATGTATCTGACTCTTATTTTAATCAGATATAAAACCCTAAACCACTGTTTAATGTAGTGTTTTGTATTTTTTCGTCAACAAGCACGAGTGAGTTGTAATTTATGTAAGTGGATTATCTAAATAAAGATCATGCAATCAATATTTTAAATCTCCGGATACTCACCTGTGCCTTCAGGCCAAGGCGACAACACTTCAAACCCGGTTTCGGTGACATAGACCATATGTTCCCATTGCGCAGACCAGGATTTATCCGTGGTGACCACAGTCCAGCCATCTTTCAGCTCTTTGACGCGGGCTTTTCCCATATTCACCATCGGCTCAATGGTAAACACCATGCCCGGAACCAGTTTAATGCCCTGACCCGGCTGGCCGTAATGCAGAATGTTTGGCTGCTCATGATAGACTTTGCCGATGCCATGACCACAATATTCGCGCACAATAGAATAACCTTCACGCTGTGCAACCGTTTGAATGGCATAACCAATATCACCTAGAGTCGCGCCCGGCTTCACCGCATGAATCCCGGCCACCATGGCTTCATAGGTGGTATTGACCAGTCGCTTGGCTTCTGGAGAAGGAATTCCAACATAGTACATCCGGCTGGTATCACCAAAATAACCGTCTTTAATAATGGCAACATCAATATTGATAATATCGCCATCCTGAAGAACGACTTTTGATGATGGAATGCCGTGACAAACCACTTCATTCAGTGAAATACAGGTGGTTTTGGTATAGCCATAATAGCCAATATTGGCTGGCGTCACTTTTAATGTATTTACAATAAAATCATGACAGAGATCATCCAGATATTCAGTCGTGACACCTGGCTTGACATGCTCCCCGATCATCGCTAAAACCTCTGCAGCCAAACGCCCAGATATCCGCAGTTTTTCAACATCTTGCTCAGTTTTAAGACTAATCGCTGGAGCGCGCATATACCTATCCTCACTATGAATCCCTGAATTATAATCCCTTTTTTGCGAAATATGTCGCAGTTGTTGAGTTTCGGCACAGCAATTTTCCTTGAAATAGGACTTTTCACTGCTGCTTATTTGTACAAACAATAACTGACATATTTTGATATCAAGTGCAGATATTTTTTGAGCTTGTAAGGAAAAATATATTTTTCAGCGAATTATCAAACATATATTTCTACCAAGATTTGAATGACCGGTTATGTGATCCGCAAACTCACTAGAATCAAGGCTTCCAGCCTTAAAATAAACTCCAAAAAATTGGACATATACACTAAAATCGCTTTCTTTTGTTCTATTGATCTCCCTTTATGACAAGTCTGCGTACCCGGGATATTGTCGCCCTAGGTTTTATGACCTTTGCACTATTTATTGGTGCGGGCAACATTATCTTCCCACCGATTGTGGCTCAACAAGCCGGTGAACACGTATGGCTCGCTGCTTTAGGTTTCCTTATTACAGCAGTCGGCTTACCCGTGATTACCATTATTGCGTTGTCTCGCGTTGAAGGTTCCATTCAGGCACTAAGCTCGCCTCTTGGCAAAGCAGCCAGCATCTTGCTGACTGTAATCTGTTACTTAGCTGTTGGCCCTTTATTTGCGACGCCGCGTACCGCAACCGTTTCTTATGAAATCGGTTTTTCATCTTACTTTGGCAATGAATCTGGCAGCCTGCTCATTTACAGCATCATCTATTTTGCTGTGGTGACCATCGTATCTTTATATCCAAACAAGATTCTGGATACCGTCGGCTATTTCCTGTCACCACTTAAAATTATTTCTTTGATAATTTTGGGTGTAGCAGCCGTGATGATCCCTGCCAGCAATCCGCCTGCAGCGATCGATAATTACGTTACCAGTCCAGTGACTGAAGGCTTCGTAAATGGTTATTTAACCATGGATACTTTGGGCGCTTTAGTTTTCGGTATTGTGATTGTCAAAGCCATTACTTCACGTGGTGTAACGGATAAAAAACTGATTACCAAATATGCGGTTAATGCCGGCATTATTTCTGGTATTGGTTTAACTCTGGTGTATTTAAGTCTGTTTAAACTTGGACTGGGTAGCCATGAGATTGCACCAAATGCAGCCAACGGTGCCATTATCCTGCATGCATATGTACAACATGCTTTTGGCGATATGGGCGCTTACTTCCTGTCTGGCATGATTTTTATTGCCTGTATGGTCACTGCAATTGGTCTGACCTGTGCCTGCGCTGAGTATTTCTCCAGCTTGACCAAGATTCCATACAAGATCTTTGTCTTTATTCTGGTGGGCTTCTCACTGGTGATTTCAAACCTAGGTTTAACCAAACTGATTGCTGTTTCGGTTCCAGTCTTAAGCGCGATTTATCCGCCTGCAATTAGCGTCATTATGCTGAGCTTCTGTGCGAGCTTCTTCAAGAAACCATCTCATGTGATTGCGCCAGTGACCCTGGTAGCCTTGATCTTTGGTATTTTTGACGGATTAAAAGTTGCTGGTTTTGAATTGGCTGCATTACTGCAAAATTTACCTCTATCAGAACAGAATCTGGCCTGGTTTATTCCATCCATGATTGTATTGCTGATTACAGCTGTGATTGACCGTATTAGAAACTAAAATTTCTAGGATGTCTGAAAAATCGTATTTTTACCCAAAATCCGGTTTGAGCGTGATCAATAATTGTCAGGTTTTACCCAAACGGACATTTATTGTTTCTTAATAATGACATCAAATCACCACTGTAAATCTTGATACTAAGATTTTCTATAAAATATGATGTATAGAATTGAACTTTAATTATTTTATTTTTTATATAAATATAAACAGAACTTTTAATTTCCTGATTTTAGATACTTATTGTTGCCAACTTAAACCAAGTCCCCCTCCGAGTCATACGCAGGCTTACAAAGTATTGATTAACACTACATATCTTTGGCGTAGAATTTGCATTTTCTATCTGGTCGCATTAATCAAATGATGACTACATCTTATTTCCAAAATTAGCTGGAGGTGAAATCTGAAAATATAATTCTTGCCTAATCAAGTGATTATGTAGTTATACGACTAAAGATGAGCATTTTGACTGTAAAAGCCTGCCACAGCAGTTGCAAAGGTCCAAATTAAACAGTACAACTATATATTCAATTCTGACTGATTAAATCTGCTTTAATCTTCAATAATATGAATAAATGGGAGGGATGGAGATGTTATCATTACATTTCAACAAGCAAGTCTTCATTGACGCTCTTAAAGCCAACAACACCAATCTGGTGACATTTATATGCACCACTTTTGCACTCATGCTGACTTTAACCGTCCATTGCTTAATTCAAGGTAATTTAAAACTTGAATACTTTGGCTATGCACTGATTGTCTCAGCTGCATTTTTCCTATGGGCTGCCATAGACCAGAAATACCGATAATCAAATTTTAAATTAGCCCAGATGGATGATATGGCCAGTCATCCATCTGGTGAAAAAAGTGTTTTAATTTTCAGTCATTCCAGCATCCTTTCAGAATAACTATAAAAAGAAGATTAGAATAATCCCGCAAATGCTCCATAGACCAAAATCCCTGTCCCGCCCAATTCTGCGACAATTAAACCTAGCATGGCGAAAGTCATTAAACTTCCTGGCAAATGAAACTTACCCAGCTGATGCGGCTGTTTAAACTGATTCGTTGTGTCTTGCAGGAAACCATGCAGCATATAAGCCCCAATAGAAAAACTGAAAAATACAATATTGACCAGTACGCAAATCAGATTCACCATACTCGGCAACACTGAACAATAGGCCAGCACTGCCAGAATTAAGGTCGCGGGCGCATAAAGCAGGCTGCTGCGATGGGCAATATCGACATAATAATGTGCGCGTGACTGAGGCGATTGACGAATCTGCCAATATTTCCAGACGCCGGTGAACATCCCGACCCACAAAAATATTCCACTAAAAATAATGGCGATTTTAACGGCCAGCTCAAGTTCCATTAGCTGCATAATTTTATTCCATCTCTATTATTTTACTGACTTTTAAGTCATGTTTTCCCCGAGCTACCCTGCTAAAAATCTATACAGTAAAAGCTTCATCAGGATTATAAAAATCATAGTGTATCGTATGTCTGAATTTGAAACATTGACTCTCCAGTGTCAGGATGGCTATCGCTTAAGTGCACGTTTTTATGCAGCTATTTCTGAAACTGAAAAACTTCCAGTATTAGTCTGTCCGGCAACTGGCATTACTAAACAGTTTTATCATCAGTTTTGTGTGTGGTTACAAGCTCAAGGCTATGCCGTTATGGTCTTTGATTTCCGGGGGATTGGTGATTCACTACATGGCCCGTTGAAAAATTCAAAAGCCAGTATTGTGCAATGGGGTCAACTGGATATACCGGCCGCGATTGATGCTTTATTAACGCGTACCAATGCAAGAAAAGTGATACTACTTGGACATAGTGCCGGTGGTCAGCTTTTAGGTATTGTGCCAAATTACGATAAAGTCGCAAAAGTGGTGGCCGTCTCTGGCTCTACTGGACATGTGAAAGGACTCAAAGGTAAAACCAAGTTACTTGCGCCAGTGATGTTTAATGTTATTTTCCCACTGGCACGCATCACTAAAGGCTATGGCCCGACTCAAGCGATTGGTATGGGTGAAAACCTGCCTAAAGATGTGGCACGAGAATGGGCGCAGTTCTGTAGTAAACCGGGTTATGTAATCAACGCGATTGGTAAAAATATTGCACCATCCCATGATTATCATGCTCAAGTCACCTGCCCGATTACCTCAATCTGGTCATCGGATGATGAAATTGCCACGGAAGCCAACGTGAAAGATTTACTGCGTTTATATCCAAACGCAAAAACCCAGATAATTGAACTTAGACCTAAAAGTTATGCCTATAAAACCATTGGTCATATGCTGATGTTCAAGAAATCGCATCAGAATTTATGGCCGGTGATTGAACAACAATTGACTGTTTAAATCAGATTTAGATGGTTATTTGCAGGCTGCTGTGTTCTAATACTCTCAGTTTGAGATGAGCCTCTTACAGTATATGGGCTTGACCTATATACGACTAGCCCCTAACCATGGGGCTTTTTATTGTCTGAATATTTTAAAACGTATATAAAAATGGGCTGACGATAACGCCAACCCATGTCTTTCTTTATCGAATTAAATATTATTTTGACTCAATGTCATAGACCCAGTTTCGAGCTTGTTTCTCAGTCGTGGTTTCACAAACATAATAGTCATGATCCCATGAATCAGGATGGAAGATTTCACGTTTGTGATAAGTCACTTGTTTGGTATTTTCAACACAGGTGAAGTTATCACCTTGGTCTTTGACCTGCGTTCCGTTGAGGAAACCACCAATACAGAGGAAGCGGGATTGTTTGGGCATTTTACTTTAACCACTTTTCCAACCAATGTAAAGTTAGATATTACTTTAGTTATTTAGCTTAATAAAAATATTACAATTATTTATTTCCTGTTTTTTAAAAATATCCTACCTTTGGAGTTTTGAGCTTTCTATTTTTGAGCCAATCTTTATACACCTCATAATCCCCCTGTACACTCAACATTTTATCCAAACATGTCTGCATTGTTTCTACACAATATGCCCCTGATCTTTCCAAATATCCTTTTAGAACAGCCTCTTCATAATCTAAAATTATAAAACTTGCTTTATCGTAGTTACGTATATGAGCTAAAATGTTTGATATTGGGATAAATCTGATTATCTTGTTGTTACCACTCAAAACCATTCCCACTAGTTTTGCTTTACTATTGGATTCAAAATTATATATAGCACCCCCACTCATTCCATTATGATCATATGTTATTCCAGTAAACATATGTGAACACTGTTCATAATCTATATATGGATGTCCATACTCATCAAATAAACATATTCCAATATCATGATGTCGCTGTAAATTAGTTGCATGAGAATAGCCCTCCGGCACTACCTCATATTCAAATGTATTAGCTTCTAAAGGATAACCAGAAGCAGCTAACAATTGACCTTCGAAAATTTTCTTTGAAGATAGAATTTCAGTACATTCTCTTCTTTCAGTAATATCAACATAATTATCTGGAATAAAATTTTTATGTGGATCAAACATTTCAATAAGAACTACATCAGTATAATCTTGCCAACCTATTACATCAGGAATTAGTTCACCAATAAACCAAACTTTTTTGGGCATTAAAAAATCATCAATACTTTCTATATGTTTTTCTTTGGACCTAATCCAAAAAGGTGAGGTATTTTGTAATGGGTTTTCAATTGTCTGTTTAACTACATGATAGGCAGTTAACATAAAATACTTACTTTTATATTTTATTAATATCCCACTTCCTCCTCCACTCATTTGATCAATGTGAAATCCATCACTCCATATATTTGCATTACCTACAAAATTGAATAAAAATCTCCTAGATGACATAGCAACTTTTGATTTTTGATTATTTAATAATTTCATTTTATGATTTTTTTTTACCATTCTTAAAATCTCACGTAAAAAAGGGCTGATAAATCAGCCCTTTTTTTTCGACTACTTAATCAATTAAGTTAATTGAGCAGCAGCAATTTTCTTAGTATCAACGTCTTTAGCAGCGTTAGTATATTCGCTCATCTTGTCGAAGCTTAAGTATTGATAGATGTCAGCTGACATGCTGTCAATTTGAGCTGCATACTGTTGGTATTCTTCTGGAGAAGGTAATTTACCCAATACAGCAGCAACAGAAGCAAGTTCAGCAGAAGCCAGGTAAACGTTAGCACCTTGACCTAAACGGTTCGGGAAGTTACGCGTAGAAGTCGATACACAAGTCGTGTTCGGAGCTACACGTGCCTGGTTACCCATACACAATGAACAACCTGGCATTTCAGTACGCGCGCCAGCTTTACCATAAATGTTATAGAAACCTTCTTCCATCAACTGATGTTCGTCCATACGCGTAGGTGGAGCAATCCACAAACGAGTTGACAACGCACCACCAGGAACTTTCTCTAACAATTTACCAGTCGCACGGAAGTGACCGATGTTAGTCATACAAGAACCAACGAATACTTCGTCAATTTTCGCGCCTTGAACATCAGAAAGAAGTTTTGCATCATCTGGATCGTTCGGGCAGCAAAGAATAGGTTCTTTGATGTCTGCAAGATCGATTTCATACACTTTCGTGTATTCAGCATCAGCATCCGCTTTGATCAGGCTTGGATTAGCCAACCATTTTTCCATGTTCTCAACACGACGAGCCATAGTACGCGCATCGCCATAACCTTCAGAAATCATCCACTTCAACATAGTGATGTTTGAACGAAGGTATTCAGCAACTTTCTCTTCAGAAAGTGTGATAGAACAACCTGCAGCAGAACGTTCAGCAGAAGCATCAGAAAGTTCGAACGCTTGCTCAACAGTCAGGTCAGTTTCCATTTCTGTTAAGTCGATCTCAAGGATACGACCAGAGAAGATGTTTTTCTTACCTTTCTTCTCTACAGTTAAGTCACCTTCCTTAATTGCGTAGTAAGGAATTGCATGTACAAGGTCACGTAGCGTGATACCAGGCTGCATTTTACCCTTGAACTTCACAAGTACAGATTCAGGCATGTCAAGTGGCATAACACCAGTTGCTGCAGCGAACGCTACAAGACCAGAACCCGCCGGGAATGAAATACCGATTGGGAAACGAGTATGCGAGTCACCACCAGTACCAACAGTATCCGGAAGAAGCATACGGTTTAACCAAGAGTGAATAATACCGTCACCTGGGCGTAAAGACACACCACCACGGTTCATGATGAAATCAGGAAGCGAGTGTTGCATTTGAACGTCAACTGGTTTTGGATACGCAGCTGTATGACAGAAAGATTGCATAACAAGGTCAGCAGAGAAGCCTAGGCAAGCCAAGTCTTTCAATTCGTCACGAGTCATTGGACCAGTTGTATCTTGCGAACCCACAGTAGTCATCTTAGGTTCACAGTAAGTACCTGGAAGTACACCTTGACCTTCAGGAAGACCACAAGCGCGACCAACCATCTTCTGAGCTTGAGTGAAACCTTTACCAGTTGCAGCAGGCTGAACCGGAGTACGGAACATTGTAGATACTGGAAGACCTAAAGCTTCACGCGCTTTAGTCGTCAAACCACGACCTACGATCAGGTTAATACGACCACCAGCACGAACTTCGTCTAGAAGTACTGGAGTTTTAAGTTCAGCTTCAGCGATTTGTGCGCCGTCTTTGAACGCAGTTACTTTAGCAGCAGCGTGATCGATCTTAAGAACGATTTCGTCGCCCATGTTCATGTTGGCAACATCGATCTCGATCGGTAATGCACCCGCATCTTCCATGGTGTTGAAGAAAATCGGAGCGATTTTAGAACCTAGGCAGTAACCACCGTCTTTTTTGTTCGGGATGTGCGGGATGTCGTCACCGAAGAACCAAAGTACAGAGTTAGTTGCAGATTTACGAGATGAACCTGTACCAACAACGTCACCCACGTAAGCAACCTGGTTGCCTTTCGCGATCAGTTCTTTAATCTGGTTAAGTGGACCCACTTCACCAGGAACTTCTGGATTGATTCCGTCACGTACGTTTTTCAACATTGCATTTGCGTGCAATGGAATGTCTGGACGGCTCCAAGCGTCTTGTGCAGGTGACAAGTCGTCAGTGTTGGTTTCGCCAGTTACTTTGAAAACAGTCAGTTTGATTTCTTCAGGAACGTCTTTACGGCTAGTGAACCATTCAGCGTCAGCCCAAGACTGCATAACTGCTTGAGCATTTGCGTTACCAGCTTTTGCTTTATCAGCAACGTCATGGAATGCATCAAATACAAGAAGCGTTTTTTTCAATGCTTCAGCTGCAAGTTCAGCAAGCTCAGCATTGTCTAAAAGTTCAACTAAAGGTGCTACGTTATAACCACCAAGCATAGTACCTAGTAAGTAAACAGCACGTTCTTTAGAAACGAGTGGAGAGGTTGCTTCGCCTTTTGCCAATGCAGCTAAGAACGCAGCTTTTACATATGCAGCTTGGTCAACACCTGCTGGTACACGGTTTTCAAGCAAATCTACCAAGTATGCTTCTTCACCAGCTGGCGGGTTTTTTAGTAGTTCAACTAATGCAGCTGTTTGGGCATCGTCAAGTGGCTTCGGTGGGACTCCGAGTGCGGCACGTTCTTCAACGTGTTGGCGGTAAGCTTCTAGCACGGTGTTATTCCTCTTTTTTAAAAAATTACTTATGAATTCCTGCTTATGCCAAGCTTCATAAATAATATGGACTCCGAAATTTTACTAAATTTCCAGTTAAAAGTTAATGCAACTCAAGTGTTTCTTCGTGATGCTCGTTATTTTATAACTAAATGATGCTCTTAATGATTATTCCATAATCAGTTCTAGCTTACACCACACGAAACAAGCCCATGAATAGGCTCTTTTAACTGAATTTAATGCATAAAAAAGGCAACCCTGATGTTGCCTGATTTGACGTTAAAAAGATACTCCACCTTAGTGTACAGTGGTCGAGTTTAAATACTGCTGATATGAGTCTCGGCAGCCTTGGAATTTCACCACGCATTCATCTTCATAGGTGGTACTGTGATTATTGCTGGCAAAGGAAATATCAATCTGATAAAGCTTTTTATCTTGTTCTAGCATCTTCTTTAAAACGACTTTGTCACCAACGCTGAGTACATAGCGACTGCCGCCAATAATGACCACACCTTCTTCATCTTCCAGCAGTAGATCAGAATGATGCAAATATCTTACGACTTCCATATTGTGCTACTCCTTGGTTAATTGGAGTTAAATTCATTATTCAATATAAAGATAAGTATTTCTATATTTTAGATTTAAAAATTGTCACAAAGTGTACATTTTTTGCTTAGGCTATTTCTATTTTTCAGTCTTTTGAAGATGTGTATATTTAAATACGTTTAATGGGAAATATGAGTTGAATGATTTTATGCAGATTTTAAAAACCGTTCCTTAGAACGGTTTGTAATCTGGTAACTCATCATGCGGTGTCGCAATACACTTTGCAGTAAATTCAGCGCGGACTTTTTCACGGGCTGCTTTTACATCAGCCTTAATCTCTTCGGCTGGAATTGCATAAACTTCATCAATAATATTCCGGATAAAACCTTTAGTGGTTTCGTCGTCGATCTTGTTAGCATGCTCGATTGCTTTTTCTTTCTCAATCGCATTCTGACGATCCAGCATAATGGTACGCGCCGCATTTCCGACACTTCGACAATAACCTTGCCACTGCTCTTCAGAGGTTAACGGTTTCTTCTCGGCACAACCGGCCAGCGCCAGCATAAACGATAAAGCCAATAACTTTTTCATGAATTTCTCCTTCCGAGGGGCAATATAAAAGATCGGGGAAGATTTGTCATTTCAAAATGCCAGTTGTATGGAATTAAAAAAAGCCCACTCATGGGCTTTTTTATTTTATGTGATTAACCGCATGAAGCTTGAATAATCTTTTTGCTTACAGGATCTACGGTGACAGTCACTCGTTCTTCACGATAATCCATAGTCACCGCTTGACCCGGTTCGACCATACGTACAATTTGTGCCTTGGTTTTCTGCTTGATTTGCGCTTCAGTCAAATTGGACTGACCGACCAATTCCGCTGCCTGATCAGCAATACATTTAGGTTGATTCATGTGCAGTAATTCCCACTCCTCGACCACCTGACCATTCTTTAAATGGCAATATCCGACCTGACCATTGCTTTCAGTACGAATTTCAAGCTTGCCACCCTGATTGACACAATAAGCGCTTGCAGGATTCGCTGAACCTGTTTTAGGAGCATCCGTCTCAGATTGCGGCGTGGTAGTACATGCGCTTAAAGCGACAGCCAGCAAACCGAACAGCATTGTTTTTTTCATGAGAGCCTATTCTTCTTTAATAATTCTTCACCAATTTAGCATATTTCCTTGTCCTCGCCAGACACAAGTCTGTGTACATTTTTAATTGTACTTTTTCATTAAAAAATGGAAATAAGACCTTTGGAAATTAAGGACTTCAACGCTATAACTTCTTTCAATGAACAAGAAAAACAGAAGAGAAGAACCTCTACAAAATACGAAAATTCCAGATGAACCGCCTAAACCAAGTGATTATGCATTTCAATAGCATTGCATTGTCATTACATCATTCAAATATGACTTCGCTTTTAGATTTGTGATCTGTGCCGGATTGATTTAATATTTGATTGAATTTTAAACTTTCTATTGGCATGACAGACGATTCTCAACTCTCCCTCAAGGAATATCTTGCTACGGTTCAGGAAGTGGTCAAACTCACTTTCGATACACCAGTATGGGTCAAAGCCGAGATTCGTAATCTAAGTATTAAAGCCGGCCATTATTATCTGGAGCTGGCAGAAAAAGAAGCCGATAGCGATCAGGTGATTGCCAGTTGCCGAGCAACCATCTGGAAATTTAGTGCCCAGAAAATTGTCACGCAGTTTGAACGTGAAAGCGGGATTGAGCTGAGTCGTGATCTAAAAGTGCTGATTAAAGTTAAAGCCAACTTTGATCCGCAATATGGCTTTTCTTTAAATATTGTCGAGATTGATTCGGGCTATACCTTAGGAGATATTGCCCGGCGTTATCAGCAGATTGTTGAGCGGTTGACGACTGAAGGACTGATTCAGCGCAATAGAAACTTGCCCAGCCCTTTTGACCTGAACCGGATTCTGGTGATTGCTCCCGAAAATGCAGCAGGCCTGGGAGATTTTAAAAAAGATGCCGATGCACTGCAGCGTGCGCAGGTGTGTGAGTTTATCTATCACAGTGCGACTTTTCAGGGAAATACCGCCCCGCAAAGTATTATGTACAGTCTGGCACAAGCGCTCAAACAATGGGCACAGACTTATAATACCGCACCGGATCTGATTGTGATTATACGAGGTGGTGGCGCAGTCAATGATCTGGCTTATTTGAATGATTATGATCTGGCTGCCCTGCTCTGTAAACGTTCGGTACCGGTCTGGGTCGGCATCGGGCATGAAAAAGACCGTACTATTCTGGATGAGATTGCGCATCGCTCCTTTGATACTCCGAGTAAAGCCATTGCCGGAATCCGCAATCATATCTTTGAACTGACCCAGGATATTCTGAATTATCTACAGCGCATTCAGCGTTTATCCCAGCAACAGATTCAAGCTTATCAAAATCAGAATGATCAATTTTTGAAACTGATTCAAAGTCTGGCCAACAACCAGATTATGGATGCGCTGCAACGTCTGCAACAGATCAAGGCCAATACTACCAGTCTGGCCCAGCAGCATACCCAGCTGATTAATCAGCAGCTTGATGCCCTGATGCGGGAAACGCTACTACAAAATCCTAAACATGTTTTATCCAAGGGTTATGCCATCGTGCGCCAGCAAGAACATGTGGTTGCCTCTATTCAACAGATTCAGTCCAGCGATCTGGTTGAAGTCGAATTACATGACGGCATTTTTTCAGCACAACTTATACAGGTACTTCCTCATGAATCATGATACTTTGAGCTTCCAACAAGGCTATGACATCTTGAAAAAGAATGCAGAATTGCTCGAATCTCAGCAAGAACCGGATATTGATAACTTGATGAAAATCGTGGAAGAATCCATGACCGCTTATAAAGCTTGCAAGGCACGGGTTGAAGCGGTTCAAACTGCGTTAAATGATACTTTTAAAGATTAATTGGATGTCATTTCAAATATTAGCTTAGACTATTCTGCTAGATTGAGTTGACATAAAAGCTCTCATTCATGGGGGCTTTTTTATTAAGTGAAAAAAATCATTTCAATGACTATTTAAATTTTCTAGATGGGGATTTTGATCAATCCGCTCAATTCTAAATGGGAAATATTGTATTTTCATTCTCATCCACCAGACGATAAAAAGCCCAATATTGAATTGGGCTTTTTATTACTCTTCAATTTCTATAGGATCACCGTCTTCAGGGCGAATATGACGCGTCCCATCATCCGCAGGATCAACACTAGAACCATCTTTGGTAATAGCATTGTACATTTCATCCTCTTTCTTATCATCGATAAATTCTTCATCTTCGAAATCTTGAGGCTCACTATCGTCGTCAAAGTTCAAAGGCTTTTCTTCATTTATCATGGCGATCCATCACTTATTTAACCAATAAAATATCATGCTCAAATATTTGAAAGATTCATTCAAGAGTCAACGATGATCATTTGTGTAACTGAATAAACACAATAGTCATTGGAACATTACTTTTCTATCGACAAAAAAATGCCTCCTTAGGGAAGGAGGCTGAAATTGGAAAGAAACTACAGTGATAGAATCTATTCATGAATTATATATAAACTTATAATTTATACATTAGCATAATATTACATTAATTTTTCAATTAAAAAGCCCGCTTACTCTTTCAAATAAGCGGGCTAGTGCTGTAGTCATTTTCTTCGTATTATTTGCGTCTTCTTGTTTTCGCAAAATGACTATAGCACTGTGAATTTATCAATAAAGTATAGGGAGTATTAATAAACTGTTCTCTTACATTTGCTTTAAGTTACTTTTCGTTCAATAAGCTGTACATATTAAAAAAGCCCACCTTTCGATGGGCCTTTCCCTTTATCACTTTTGCGCTGATTCAGGTATGTTGTCAAAGTGAGCAACGACTAGAGAATAAGCAAGCTATTGATAAAAATATATAAATACACCATTAACATATAAAAAAATTATAGTTTTATAAAAAATAACTATACTTGTTGAAGTAATTGGCGATTTTAGCTTTCAACGACACTTTATAGCTGACTTAATTTACTAGACATATAAGTTAAAAATAACGTCTTATCCTGAAAATCAGGCATTTCAAACACCCAAAAAATGTAATTTTTAGATCTCAATTTAAGTTTCACATTCACAGTCTTTACTTGAATCATTGCATCCTCATGCTGCATTTCTGCGAATAATTCTAAAATCAGGGCAAAGAATCTCAGTTTGTTGACTGTGTTGTATTTTGTTGGTTTATATATTCTCAAGGCTTCAGAATATATAAGCTCGCACCATTCATTTCCATCTTCATCATCCATTAGCTCTCATTTAATTATTTAAAATAGATCACGAGGTAGGTTTATAACATGATGGCTATAATTAAACTGCTTTTAATCTGAATATTAAAATTATAAATTTTTAGAAAATAAAAAAGCCCATCATCCGATGAGCCTTTTTGGGAAATATATCGTGAAGAACTAAGCTGCAAATTCTTGCAGTACAAATCGTTTTACACTTTCATCAAAGTCAGGTTTTGAAAGAGCAAGCTTGCCATTTTTCATAGTTTTATAACAATAACTCGCTGCTACTCCCATACCAACCAAAGTCAACAACTTCATTGCTCACCTCTTTATTCGGAAGATTTGAATACAAAGTTATCATTCAAATTTGTAGTTTTCCAACTCAGTTTCGATTGTTTTCTGTACTACATGTTAATGAATGTATGAATAATAAATAAATGAAAACCTGCCGCATGCTGAGTTTGCTTAAAGTCTTTCAACTAGTGATTAATTTGTGTATCTATCCAGTTAAGGAAATTTTCCTTATTACTGAATTCTGGCATAGACCCTAAATTTATAGTCTCTTTGGCCCCAAATTTTCCAGCGACAGTATTCGGTGCTTGAACTCTGAAATCCAGAGGATCACTTTCATGTAAAGCTCTAAAATACTCTACCGCTTTATCAAATTCACTTTTATCCTTAAAACCTGGTCGTTCCTTTAAAAAGTCATAAACTTGTTCTAGAGCTGGTAGATAATTATTTTTAGGCATTCTGTTTTCTCTAAAATGTTGAGTTTTATGATGAAGACCTATTTTGAATGAATAATGATAAGAATATTCCCTTATTTCTTAGAGTTTATGTAAATCATGATGATTTGAGAGTGAAATCCAAATTCTGAAGTAACCTGATAAAAAATGAGCGTAAACATACACTCATTTTTACTACATTTTCTAATGCATGCTTAACTGACTGAAATTGCTCTAAAATAAAGTCTGTTTTATTGAACAAAGTGCAAATATCAGCTGCTCTATCAGCAAAGATTAGATGCGCTTTAAATGCGTCAATTTAAGGTTCAAGCCTAATTAACACTATGAATATCAAGTTCATCATTGGTGGTCAATACAACAGAAGCCAAAATTGGAATGCCCAAAATGAAAGGTACAGCGAAAATCCATAGAACTACGGTTACATCCGATTTAAAGAAAAATTGAATGACGAATGCAGTCAAAATAAGTACAGAAAATAGAATCGCAGCAAAACGGATGATAAATTTAGTCGACATGCGAAGATGCTCTTATGCGTGAAATCGTATTTTCAATATACACCTATTTTTATTATGGGTTTATTGATTTTCAGTCTGTTATTGCATATTTTAATTGATTTTCTATATGTGATAGCTGAATTATACGATGATCAGTTTTCTTCACCCTGAAGTCTCATCCTAAATTCTTTCTCTACTCGTAACTCTATTGTCATATATGTATAGAGATTGAATTTAGAGATCAATGCTTCTGCTGACTATGACATCAATCTACTTTATAGCTAATAAAATCTTTGTCCTGTCTCCCAATAAAAGAGCCCTAAAATTTTAGGGCTTTTTTATTGCTTAAATTAGAAGCGCCAATTATAGAACAAGTCAATCGCACGTTCTAAAGACTGACTCGCTTCCAGATACAAGCGCTGATTTACCTGATAGCGTAAAGTGAGCTTATTCACCGGTGTAAATACCCCGACTCCATAACGGAGATATAAATCAGGCGTAATATAACCAGTCACAGAAACCTGGGTATCATCTCCTGTACCTTGAGCATCCAGAGCTAGACCAGTTAAGCCAAAACTGCGCCCGATCTGGTTGGTCAGTGCGCGGGTGCTACCCAAGCCCAAACTAATCCCCGCAGCAGCGATCGTATTATTCACATCGGATCTAAATCCTTCAGCCTGGCTTAAACCAGATACACCCTCATTAACACGACCGGTAATCAAGGCATTCAAGGCTTCCTGTTCTGACAAGCCCGCATCATTATAAATCTGAATACTTGGACTCGATGCCGTCCCTGTTACCCGTACCCCGACCGTACTACCCTGAACCGATTTATTGGCATCAATGTCCAGCGTCGGATTGGTAAGTTCACCATTAAAACGCGCGATAGCACGATTCAGGTCCAGACTTTGGCCATAGGCTTCGATTTTCACTCGTTGTGACACCCCGATTGCACCATTGGCACGCATTGCAGTTTCCAGACCACGCTGTGACAGATTGACTCGACCCAATAGCGGAATACGACTGTCAAAGCCCTGGAAGATGACCTGATTCCCTAAAGAAACAGCTACATCTGCCCGGATATCCCAAGGACGTGCTGACTTCAAGATCGCCAACTGATCATCACCTTCACGCACGACCCGTACATCTGAAGATAAACCGACTACAGGTTCTGAGGCTTCTGGCATTGAAATCAACGCACGCGGTACATCGACTGTGCCACTCAGACTCAGTTTTTTATTAAATGGATACATGTCCAGAGTCAAATCAGGTGTCACCACAGCAGTAATTAATGGTGCCTGACGAATCAGCAGATTGTCACCTTGCAGTTTTAACTGCACTCGCGGATCGCCTTTCCAGTCGACCGATCCGGTTAATTTACCCACACCACGACCACTGTTAAATGCGCCATTGATACTGGCAGAATTCTGACGTATGGATGAGTAAAGTTGTACGTTGGTCAAGTTCACCGGCAAGGAGATCATGCTAATCGAAGCATCTTTGACTCGAACCTCACCCTCAAGTAAGGGATCCGTTAAAGTTCCGCTAATTTTTCCGGCATAAGATAAAATCCCGTCCAGATTACGGATGTCCTGAATAAATGGCTTAAAGACCTTGAGCTGTACCTGGTTAAAGGCAATTTCACCACGCATCGGTTTACTGTCCCGATATGGATCAATAATGACATTGGCATAGCCGGTTCCGATATCCGGTGTTTTGACATCCAGACGAAGTTGCAAGCCATCTGCCACGCTTTTTGCGACCAACCCGACTTCATCATATTTAAGGGTAGAACCCAAATAATCTGGATCTTCAGAAGATAGGCCTACCACACCATTACGCGTCACCAGACGCGCGTCAATTTTAGGTTTGGCACCTTGTGCCCAGGCAGCCTTGGCATAACCATTAACTTTACCTGTCAACGCCAATCCATCAGGCAGGAATGCACTGAAATCTTCCAGATCAAGGTTTTGGGTAATAAAAGAGGCACTGCCACGGGTTTTGTTGACCCTAATCGGCTGATCAAAACACAACTGGCTTTGCTGACTCATCCAGCAATGAGCACCAACAAACAGATCCGATTGAGCAGTGTTATAAATCACTGCTGCATTTTGACGTTGCACCAGACGGGCACGTAAAGAGTCGAAATCACCTTTTTGAATCTGACCCAGCCAGTTATTTTGGGCATTAAAGCCACCGGCGAGCTGCACAAAGAATTTTGACAGGCGGTTTTCTGCCTGCACTTTGAGAATGTGCGCAGCACGGGTACCGGCCAATGATATCTCACCGCGTACAATCTCGCGTGAACCACTACGCAGGCGATCCATCGTTGCAATCAATAAAGTTGGTGTGCTTTGCGATGTTGGCAACTGTCCACGAACACGAACTTTCTGCACGCTAAACAGGTTTTTAAAGGCAAAATTGTCGATAGACAGGTTGGCTGAAGCCTGCAATCGTGGCTGTGCCTGCATATTGATATAGCCCTGCGCACGACCTCTTAAGCCTGGATACAATTCAAACAGAGCCGGCGCATTGACTTTCAGTTGGAGATTTTGTGCATTACCGGTCGCCTGAATCTGGTTGCTGGCATAAGACAGGAACAAGTTATTGGCTTCAAACTGCTGTGGTACAAAACCGCGCTGGTTCGAATTAATGATGACCGATAAATTACCTGTACCACGTACCGGTTTGTTATTCAGCATACCGGCCAGATTCAAGCGTTGAATCTGAATGCGTTTTAAAGCATCTGACCAAACGCCTTGGGTTTGCACATTGCCTGACAATTCGCCTTTGAGTTTTGCATTAAAATATTGCGGCTTAAAGCGGATTAAGGATGCATTGATATCCCAGCCAATGCCATTCGCCAGATTGACCAGACCGTTGGCATTAATCTTGCCAGCCACACCATCATGACGAAATTCATTTATCTTCAACATTTCTGGTGTGCCTGAAACGCGCAGTTTCAGCATACCCTGACTGGCTTTAAGCTGGCTGGCATTTAAAGCACCATCATAATTGACCGCATAACCTTTAAAACCACCACCCGCTTTTTCATTATGGAATAACAAGGCAATGGTGCTGTTTCCGGTCAAACGTACGGTTTCATTTTGCTCCGCTAGTCGTCCGGTCAGGTCGACACTATTCAGTTTAATAATCTGCTGATTCGGTTGCGCATAACCATTGGCTTTAACCTGGCCATTCAAACGATCTACCGGTGAAGCTGCGGCAATACTTTGAGTATTCAAATTTTTGGCATTTAATACCGCGGTCCATTTTAACTGACGTTTTTCCTGTGGCAGTTCAATCCGTGCATTGCCGCTTAAGCTGCCTGCTGCATTGGCGCTGTAATTAAAGCTTGGGACATTCAGGATATTTTTGTTCAGATTGAGCTTGGCTTGGTACATACCTGCAGGCAGAAGTCCTTCTTCATGCTGCTCGACTTTAGTGGCCACATGAATATTCTGCTGACCTTCAACCAATGCCAATTTAACATCGCCAGACTCACTACTGAGCCAGCCCACATAAGGTACGGCGCGATCAATATTTTTCCAGGCAACATCCAGCAGCATCGGTTGTATTTTATTGGCCTTGACCGGATTTTGATCCAGCTTCAGATTCCAGCTTTCATAGCGGTCAAAATCAACCAGTCCGGTAAGGTGCAGGCCATTTTCCAAGTTACCCGCAGAAGCGATATTGGCATCCAGACTTGGCGGCAAGAAATCTTGTACGACTTGCGGAATGCGCTCATGTTTAGGATCAATCCCATTCAAACGCCCAGCCAAATCCCAGCTGACCCGGTCTTTCCAGCCCACTGTCCCGGCAAGGCTGACTGCGCCTTTCATCAACTGACCATTCAGATCGGTAATATTCAGCTGATTGACCAGATCGGTATACATCACCGCACTATACTGACCTTGCGGAATATTTTCCCCAATCAGGTCAGTCTGGACATTCAGATCTAGACGTTGGATATCACCATTGAACTCGGCAATGCCGTCTTTGGTAAACAGTTTCTGTTCGGCCAGAATAGGCCAGTGATAATCCTTGAACTTCAACTCGCCGCGCATCGGTACCTGAGGACGCATCGGATGTACGATAACCCAACCGGTTAATAAATCAGGCGTATTGGTTGCTACGCCAACCTGAATCGTGTCCAGTGTTCCGCGTGCCCGCACCTGAATATCATGAATATTCAGGCTGTCTCTTAAAGAAGGCAGATTGACGATGCCCGTGGCATCTAGCGGATATTTGCCTTCAAACTGCATTTTACCCGTGGCTTCACGTACCGATAGATAGCCCATATCCATCCGGGAATCTTCAAAATTTAATTCGGTGCCGGACCAGAGCGCCTCATTTAATTCAATATTATAGAAATCAACTGCATTGGTCTGGGTTTTAATGACCAAATGATCCAGCAGTAAATGATCAACGCGCAAGATAAAAGGCAAACGGATAGCATTAAACTTGAACGGTTCGCCCGTTGATGGTTGCTTGTTAATAATTTGCAGATTGAGGACATCGGCTTCAGTCA
This sequence comes from Acinetobacter idrijaensis, assembly GCA_000761495.1. Taxonomy (GTDB): domain Bacteria; phylum Pseudomonadota; class Gammaproteobacteria; order Pseudomonadales; family Moraxellaceae; genus Acinetobacter; species Acinetobacter idrijaensis. The sequence goes on along the minus strand of JQCU01000127.1, from coordinate 59,414 downwards.
GATGAATTTCTTTTTTGACAATCGCGCGCCAGCCCAGCTTAACATCAGCACGATCAATTTTGACATCGACTGGTTTCAGGCTGACCAGCACATTTTTAAGAATAATCCCGCGCCATAAATTACCGCCCTCATATTCATATTGAATAATTTTCTGGCGTTCCAGCACCTGATCCAGCAGGAATTTACTGCCCTGATTGGTCGAAAATAGTAAAGCCAGCACAGACAGCAGAAAAATCAGCGAAAAAAGCACCGACAATAGGATACTTCTGAATATACGGCGCTTTTTCGGCACAACGCTATCTTGTGGTTCTTGTTCTGGCTGTGGTTGGTTCTCGACCATGATCTACCCAAATAACTATTTTTTAAAATGATGTTTTATAACTGTGATCCAATAAAGAAATGTAAACGAATCGGATAATTGTCATCAGACAGTCCAGTCGCAACATCTATACGTATTGGCCCAATCGGTGAAGCCCAACGTACACCCACACCCGCGCCATATTCGGTCGGATTACTGAATTCTTTATTATAGGCATTTCCGGCATCTGCAAAGACCGCAGCACGCCAGCCTTCCTTAAACTGATAATTATATTCTAATGAAGCCACGCCCAAGGCCTGCCCGCCCACTTTAAAGCCGTCAATTTCCGGAGAAAGGCTCTTGTAGTCAAAACCGCGGATACTCTGGTCACCACCGGTGAAATATCTCAGGTTATACGGTACTTTGGCAAAATCTTGAGTAAAAATATAACCCGCGTCGGCACGCCCAACAAACTGATGGTCTGCATTTTCACCCAATGAATAGATAAAACGCCAGCCCGCATTCACAATGGCCATATCTGCATCAGAGAGTAAAGCCTCACTGCCCAGTTCAATCTTATAGGTCTGTTTGAAGCCTTTGGTTGGGTTGACCCGACGATCGCTCTCGGTACGTGAGACTTCATAACCGACTAATAGGGATTGCTGCTCATCTTCGGTATTAAAGCGAAAAGCTTCAGGAATCTGGTTAAAATCGACAGAACCATCCTGCTTCAAACGATCCAGACGATAACGTGCGCCAAAAGTCCGCTGCCAGCTACCACGTGGATTTTTAATAATCCGGTCTGCACCTAAGACTGCCGATTCAATCAACAGGCCTTCACCCTGTGCGACGCCTTCACGCTCTTCACGCTCATACCCCCCCACAATACTGACATAGTCATTCAGCGGATGGTGATAGGGAATATTATAACGTCCATCAATCGACTGACGGATGCCTGATAACTCGATGTTGGCATCAAATGAATGTCCGCGCTTGTTTACAATGGCACGGCGATATTGACCACGTAAACGGATATCGGTATCTGTGCCATAACCCAGACCCACTTCAGCACTATTTAAGCGGTCTGCATTTAAAGTCACAATCACTGGAATCTTTTTCTCTTCCCGTGCCTGTATTTTTAAACGGTCCTGTTCATTCTCTTTGCTTTGCTGCTCAACCCGCAAAGTTCTTAAATTTGCATTTTCCTGATCGCGGGTACCGGCAAACTGGTCTTCATCTACGACATTCTGAGTCACTTCCTGAGAAGAGGATACCGAGCGAGCAGGTGGCATCGTAGCAGCCTGATCTTCACTCCGTTTCTGTTCTTCAATCAGGCTTTGAATATCGGGTGCCAGTTCCAGCTCTTTATCAAGCGGATCAGGGCGAATCGCATCTACCAGTGTATAATTGAAATAGCGTGAGTTGGTTAGGTTGTTGGCCAGGCTATTCACCCGCCAGAAGGTATAATCTGCACCCTCTGTCCAGGGAACCAGACTTTCCAGTACGTCACGGTCCAGCGGAAATTCCTTTTCAGGATCACTCATTCTGAACTCGACATTACCCAGCTTGTAACGTTCGCCGGTTTCAAAACGCAGGTTCACATCGGCGGTATTTTGTGGCTGGGCAATCTTTACATCATGCAGACGCCAGAATGAATCAAAATAACCATTGTTATTGGCTGCAGTAGTAATCCGTGTTTTGGTTTTTTCATAATTGCCATGATTGAAAATATCGCCTTCTTCCTGTTCAGGCAAAAGACTGATGACCTGGAATTGTGGCTGTTCGGCGCCCTCTCCAGTAAATTCAATATTTTGACTGCTAATCAGGACAGGTTCATTCGGGGTCACAAAAACCCGAACCCGACTGTCAGAGATTTTTTCAAACTTGAACTGGGCATTATAATAGCCCACCGCCTGCGCTGCCTGTCTGGACAGGGTGCGTAATTGCGGCAACGCTGAATTAAAGTCACCAAAAGACTCCTGAGTAAAACTGGATAATTTGGCTTTAACATTATTTCTTAAGTTCAAATGGCCTTCAGGTACATCTTTACGATTCAGCATACCGTTGCTTTGCGCAACACCTTGCCCATTCATGATCACCACATCGGCACTAATTCGAGGAACTCTTGCGGTCATGATCTGACGTGGAGGACGGATTTTATAAAATAGTCGTTTAAACAGATTCGGACGTTTATCATCCTCAGCAACCAACTGACCCGGCACTTCTGGCAAGGTCAATCCGGCTTCATTATTTTTTACAATAATCTGGCTGTCTGCCTGAATCGATTGCATCAACTGATCGACATTAACCGGCGCCTGATTAATTTCCAGCAGTTCTTGCTGGCTGATATCAGCCACCACCGTTTCACTGGTCTGACTATTGCGATAGTTTTGTGCTTCCTGTTTGGCTTGCTCGGCTACCTGATAAATTTCATTGGCCATGTTCTGATCAATAGTCTGTACTGGCAGATCTTCCAGATCATCAAACTCGATCGGCGTAAATTCATCCAGACCAGATCCTGCATTTTGCTGTTGTTCCAGCATCAACATGCTGTCAACTGGCACTTCCGGCTCCAAGGCTTCTTCGATTTTTTCTTCTGCTTCAGTTTCAGACGTGGCCACCCCCTGACGAATCGCTTCTTTAGATAGCTCGTCCACCATTTCTGCCTGAGAAATGGCTACGGGTGTTTCTGGCTGTTCGGTTTGTGCCATGCTCTGATGGGATAACATCATAAAAAAGATGCTCATACACAGCTGCATACCACTATGCTGTGGTATGAGAGGCCCCATACTGCGATTTAGCATCGTTTTTTTAAAATTTTTCTTTGCAGGCATAGCAAACTCTAAACGAATACATTCTTTAATTGATTATTTGACCGAAAAATATAAGCTAAGGAGCTTAATTAATTGGTTTTTACCTTTACATGGCTGAAAGTATCTTACATGATTTTTCTCAATGTTTACGCATAACTGACATTTCTTAATAAAACTTAATGTAGCACGGCCTATATGAACAAAAATGAACATTTGTTAGCTTCTCGGCGCTTTTTACCGATGTTTCTGACGCAGTTTTTTGGTGCATTAAACGATAATGTATTTAAACAGGCGTTACTGCTGGTCATTACTTATGGCTGGATTCAACAGCAATCGGCCAGCATCAGCACTTTAAATAATCTGGCGGCTTTACTGTTTATCTTGCCCTATTTTATTTTTTCAGCCACGGCCGGTCAGATTGCCGACAAATACGAACGTTCACAGCTGATTCGCTATCTCAAGCTTCTGGAAATTGCCATTATGTTGCTGGGAACTGTCGGTTTCCTCATGGGCAATTTATGGATTCTGTTATTTGCCCTGTTCCTGATGGGCACCCATTCCACTTTCTTTGGCCCGATCAAATATGCGATTTTACCTGAAGTCCTGAAACCGAATGAACTGATGTCCGGCAATGCCCTGTTTCAGTCCGGAACTTCTCTGGCAATCCTATTCGGTATGATTCTGGGCGGTGCAGTCATTGCAGCTTCCGCCGGCAACCTGATCTGGATCAGTTTAACCGTCATCAGCATCGCCTTGATTGGTTATATATCCAGTCGCTATATCCTGAAACAAAGTATTCCCGCGCCTGAGCTGCAAGTTGACTGGAATTTCTTCCGCACCAGCTTGCAGACCTTGAAATATGCCAAAAGCTTACCTCTGATTTTTACCATTTTACTGGGCAACTCATGGTACTGGTTTTATGGTGCAACCTATCTGACCCAGATTCCTCAGCTGACATTACAAAATCTGCATGCATCTGAAAATGTCGCCAGTCTCCTCTTAACCTTTTTTTCTGTCGGAATTGGTCTGGGTTCATATTTATGCCGAAAAATTGGTGGCAGTGAAGTCAATATCAAAATGGTGCCTTTTGGTGCGATTGGTCTGGTGATCTTTGCCCTGTATCTGGCCGCAAGTCTGGCCTTTGTGCCAGTACGTAGCGGCGAGTTAATCGGTCTGGCCGAAGTGTTTCAGCAAGGCTGGAGTTATTATCATGTAATGCTGGCTGTCACCTTGCTCGGAATAAGTGGTGGTTTTTATATTGTTCCGCTCTATGCCATGATGCAGGCGCATTCGCCTCGCTCACATCGTGCGCGGGTGGTTGCAGCAAATAACATTTTGAATGCCGTTTTCATGGTATCTTCTGCTATATTCTCGATTATTATTTTAAGTGTTCTAGAGCTTGATCTTAAAATACTTTTTTGTATTACCGCAGTATTGAGTGGCCTGTTTACCTTATGGCTGCTTTTCCGACTCAAACCCATGATCAAAACTGCGAAAGCACCCTTGGAGGATTAATTCATGCGTCAATATACAGGTGTCGATAAGCTGATTCATTCTTTTGATCAGGCATTACGCAGTCTCGTCCCGGGCACGACATCGGCACGACGTGAAAATCCGGCCCAACCGGTAGAAACACAATTAACGGTCAGTGATGCACGTCATGTAGCAGGTTTAATGCGGGTCAATCATAGTGGTGAGGTTTGCGCACAGGCACTGTACCATGGTCAGGCGATGACGGCGAAACTCCCGAATGTACGTCGTGAAATGGAACAGGCAGCGATTGAAGAACAGGATCACCTGGCTTGGTGTGAAGACCGCTTAAAAGAACTGGATAGCCATACCAGTCTGCTCAATCCGGTCTGGTACGGTCTTTCCTTCGGTATGGGTGCAATTGCCGGGATCGCAGGCGATAAATACAGTCTGGGTTTTGTGGCTGAAACAGAACGTCAAGTCAGCATGCATTTACAACATCATATTAGTCAGTTGCCACCGCAGGATGAACGTTCTCGTCGTATCTTGGAACAGATGAATGAAGATGAACTGCATCATCGGGATACAGCTTTAAACGCTGGCGGTGTAGATTTACCCGTTCCAGTCAAGATCGCCATGACCGGCATTTCCAAGTTGATGACCAAAACCAGTTATTTTATTTAAATAAGACGGTTTCAGTTTGAGCCCACTCATTTGTGGGCTTTTTAATATGTGTCAAATCTTGAGCGAGATAATAGTAACTCAAGGCATATAGCGATCTTATTACTTATAAGCTCTATAAAATAATAGAGAGTCCCCCACAGCATCCTTTAATCTTTTTTGCTCATTTCAGAAAGCAGGTCCAGCTGGATTTCCTGAATTTGCGCCAACCGTTCCCATTGATGCAGCAACAGATGATCTAATTTTTCATGCAAATGCTGAATTTCCAGTTCGGCTTTTAAGTTGATCTGATAATCATTTTGCGAACGTAAGCGGTCTTTGGCTTCCTGTCTGTTCTGGCTCATCATAATAATAGGTGCCTGAATCGCCGCGAGACAGGACAGGATTAAATTCAACAGAATAAATGGATAAGGATCAGCAGGTCGTGTCACCATCACCACAGTATTTATCGTAATCCACAGGCTCAAAAAGATTGCAAAACAAATCAAAAAGGTCCAGCTTCCACCAAAAGTTGCAATTTTATCAGCGAGCCTTTCTCCCAAAGTCCACTTTTGCTCTAAGGTTGTTTCCACATTTTTGGTAATCAGTTCATGCTGATGCATGCTATCAATCACTTCAAACTCAAGATCAGTCACTTCACCCTTTTCCGAACTTAATAATGAATGTACATACTGTATGCGGTACCGGGTTAAATCTGCCTGGCAAATATAATCTTGCGGTGTCCAGCCTGGAATATCCCTGGCAATCTCTTCGGTAATGACTTTTCTGACTGTTCCCATCGGAGTGAGATTTTTCAGAAGAAAGTGCTTGCCGCATACCAAGCATTTATGGCTTTCATGTTTTTCTTTCATGATGATTCTCTTTTTAAACCAGCTCACTCAGCTATTATTTTGTTCGATATATTTGATTTGCTTTAATCATTTTTACCATTCGTAAATCAATTATGTATCAAGTGCGTCTGATTTCTTGAACTTATGAATCTCACTTCGATTTTATCTTGGATTGATAAAAGGCTAAGCCAAGCGCACGATGATCAGATCATTCAAGATAATTTTCAGATCGATTCAATCCTACTATCTATACATGACTTAAATTTACTATAATCATGATGATAATAAAAAAGGGGCTTCATTGTGCGCCATTCATACCATCTTGAAAAACATTATATCGAACGCGCGGGTTGGCTTCGTGCAGCTGTACTGGGGGCAAATGACGGGATTATTTCGGTCACCAGTCTGGTGGTGGGTATTGCAGCCAGTGGAGCATCCACGGAAATTCTATTGGTGACCTGTGTTGCCGGATTGATTTCTGGCGCCGCATCAATGGCGGCCGGTGAATATATTTCGGTTAAATCCCAGCAAGATATTGAAACCAATGATCTACTCATGGAAGAGCGCGAACTGCAGCGCCATCCCACGCATGAGTTAAATGAGCTCAAAACGATTTATATACAACGAGGTCTGGAACCTGCTTTGGCACAACAGGTCGCTGAACAGCTGACCGACCATAATGCCTTGGATGCCCATGCCCGGGATGAAATTGGTATTTCAGCACCTACCTCTGCCCAACCCTTTCTCGCTGCATTTTCTTCGGCTATGGCATTTACGGTAGGTTCATTATTTCCTTTAATTTCAATCATGATTTTACCGGAACATTATCTGGATAAAGGCGTCATGCTGATTGGTGTTTTAAGTTTGGGGATGATGGGCGCACTGGCAAGCTATGCCGGTGGAGTAAGTGTCTGGAGAGGTGCAGTTCGGGTCATGCTCTGGGGAATTATCGCCATGTTATTCAGTGCATGGATCGGATCATTATTTAATGTGTCTGTTGGCTAAATATATGTTTATTTTTTTAGTTAGACACAGAATAGGATTGAGCGGTTCTTCTATTAACATCACTGAAAAATGTTTTTCAAAAAACTAGCGGCTCTAACAAAACTTGAGTTTAATTAATATATATTCGGTTTTAATTTAGATGCTTAAAACTTAAGATTTATGCCTGAGAGGTATTGTTATGGAAACTACGATCATTCTTGCCATCTTGGCGATCATTATCGTATTACTGATCATTTTTTATAACAAGAAAAAGTGAAAGAGCGATGATTCATTTCTTGATACTTTGAGGATTTTTATTGATCTTAAAATACATTTCAGAGCTTTAAATCAATCAAATATTAATTCCCTCTTGGATCACATAAAGAATTCCAAGAATTAAAATGACCGAAACCAAGATTTCTAATATTTTCATTTTTAAATGATTCCTAAACTCCACCTGAACCATCTTATCTGAATTTTTCTTTTACTCTAAAGACAAAAAAACTGCACCATAAAAAGCCTGATCTGGCTTGATCAGGCTGGTTAATTATTCTTACTGGATAAAATGTATTAGCAAAAAATTAGGTGATTTGATTTAAATCAGCTGTTCAACTGTTGGGAAGCTATGTGATCCATGTTCGAACATGGCATCATGCCAGATATCAAACATAGGCACTTTCACATCCAGAGCCAAGGGCAACTTTTTTTCATTAAACTGCATATGTTGAAGATCTAATCCCCAGGCAATCAAATCAACATCCAAAGTAATCTGATGAGATGGACGTACTCGCCCTGATGCCTGTTCCAGCTGTTTGAGCAGCTCAATCAGGCCTTCACTAGACACCGAACTTCGCAATAAACACGCTGCATTCCAGTAATCTTCGCCGATGCCATCGCGGCAAGGAATCATATAAATGGGAGAAAACTGAACTTCTCCCCATTCAGAAATACGTTGCTGTGCAGCTTGAAAATGTTGCTGAGGATGACAATTACTCGCTAATGCTAGGGCGAAAATCGTTTCGGTGGCGTTCAAGACGTATCCCTACAGAATTGGCTTGCGCGATAATGGCAGGCTTACGGATCGTAATATTAATCGATTCAATTGCTGTAAAGGTAGTAAAAAGTGCATTCAGCACTAACTTTGCTGCATGTTCAATCAATTCAGGCTTGGCGTCTTGAATGACTTTACTGGAAATCTCACAAATTTCTGCATAATTCAACGTATCTGCAAGTGCATCTGAGTTTGATGCCTGTTCTAAATCGGTTTGAATGATCAAATCCAGCATTAAAGGCTGAATAATTTGACGCTCCCAGTTAAAGCAGCCCACGACTGTCTCAACCTTTAAACCTTCAATAATAATGGCGTCCATTGGATTGCTCGAGAATTTAATACTGACCACATCCCCCTCAAGCTCCTTTACAAAGGGAGGAGCTTTTAAAGTCCCCCTTTTAAAAGGGGGATTTAGGGGGATTTTTCCAAGTCTAGATAGGGTTTAAGATTAATGCTTTAACAGCAGATTCGGATCCATGCTCTGCACCATCTGCAAACGCTGATCGGCATAGATGTCGGTATACGGCGCCAGAATACGCATGAAACGGTCGAAATACAGCATTTGCTTGAACAACAAGGCAAAGTCACGCGGGAAGCGGATCCCGTGACGTTCACCCACAGCCACCATATCCATCATGATATCGTTCAGGTCAGCAGGGTTGGACGTTAACAATTCCTGCGGATCCGCCATCAATACACCGCTAAATAAACGTTCCAGATCAGCAGCCAAGACTTTGGTGTCAATCTGCACAGCGGTCATGCCCATTTTCAGCATGTTTTGCGCCATCAGCTCATAATTGGTATGTTGCAATGAATCCATAAATGCCATACATGCCGTCCATACTTCAGGCTTAAGCTGACCCACAATACCGAAATCAATAAAACCGACACGGCCATCTTCGAGCAGCATCAGGTTGCCTGCATGCAGATCGGCATGGAAGCTGTTACACATCATCAAGCTGCCAAACCAGGTATTCATCGCCGTAATCAGTACTTGAGATGGATCTTTGGATACTTTTTTGACGACTTCAAAATCTGTCAAAGGCACACCGTATAAACGCTGCATGGTCAGCACACGACGGGTCGAATATTGATGATAAACCTTCGGTGCAGTGGCTGCCTGATTGTTGGTGATATTCAGGTAATTGACGAAATCATCCAGATTTTGTGCTTCTTCGATAAAATCGACTTCGCGCACCATACGGGTTTTGATTTCTTCGACAATGTCAGCCAGTGAAGCAAACTTGACTTTTGGGACTGCTTTTTCCAGTAACTTGGTCGCCCAATGCAGCACATTTAAATCGGTATATAAAATGGTTTCTACACCCGGTTTTTGTACTTTAATCACCACATCTTCGCCAGACACCAGTTTGGCTGCATGCACCTGGGCAATGGACGCAGAGGCCAATGGCGTTTCATCAATCGATGCAAAGATTTCGTCCAGATTACGACCCGCAAATTCAGAGGCCAGTACTTGCTGGATATAGCTGAACGGCAAGCGTGGAGTCTGATCCAGACAACCCTGAAACTCTTCAACATATTCACGTGGAAATAGTGACGGCGTGCTGGCAATAAACTGACCCAGCTTGATATAAGTTGAACCTAAGGATTCAAAAGTTTCACGCATCAGTTTGGCATTGCTCGGCTTTTCAGTGGCATATTTAAAGCCCGCCTTTGCCGCAACGACTGCTGTTTCTCCCATACGGGCAACTGAACGTATTCCATCTAACCAGATATTGTTTTTCATAATGTCTTAGGAAAAATTAATTAGACGCAGTGTAGCAAAAAAATTTCACTTTGCAGGCTTATCTTGCCTGACAGATTGGGCAATCTGTATCTTTTTCGAAAGTCAGAATCCGTTGCTTAAAACTCATGCCATCCCAAAGCAGCAGTTTTTGTCTGAGGGGCATCTGGCTCAATCCCAGATATAACAAGGCATGATGTGCCTGCAAACTGGCCATCACATTCGGGGTAGTCGCCAGTACACCGGAGTCTGCACAGCGCAAACTTTCATCGGCCTGATTTTCTGGCGGGAACAGGCAGGCATAACAGGCAGAATCCCCTTCGACCATAAACAGCTGGCCTTGCAAGCCAATCGCAGAGGCACTCAATAAGGGCACATTCAGCTCCACGCAAATGTGATTGACCAGATAGCGTGTGGCAAACTGATCACAGCCATCCAATACCAGATCCTGATGCTCGATCACACTTACTGCATTCTCAGCCGTTAAAGCCTGATTGATATATTCAACTTGTACATTCGGATTAATCTGGCCCAGTCTTTTGGCCAGAGTTTCTGCCTTATAAAATCCAATATCCTGCGGCATAAATGCCAGTTGTCGCTGTAAATTACTCATCTCGATAGTATCTGGATCGATCAGGGTGATTTTCCCTACACCTGCGCGCGCCAGAAGTTCTGCCAGTGCACAGCCAATTCCGCCACAACCAATAATACAGACATTAGAAAATTTCAGTCGCTCCTGCGCATCAATATCCCAGCCATCCAGAAGAATCTGACGGCTATACAGATGCAGTTCAGCATCGGTGAGTTCGAATTCTGGGGATATGGCATCCATGTTAAATGTAGACAACGTCTTTCCTTGTTTCGAAAATTTTTAACAATGATCGCAAAAATTAGCTTTACTGAATTTTTTAAGGACTGATAAATCTCTGGAATATCAATCTCACATTCAATTCACAGCACATCAATAAATGGTTCGGCCATCGTTGATGGCAACTAGCATATCAGCTAAACGCTCGGTATCAAGATGCAGCGGCTATGGCTTGGCAAGATTTTTTGAATCACCTCAATTCAATGGTTCCGGCAAACAGCTTTTTCTCATTTATAAAAGGTGTCAAACCTGAAGTTTTTAAAATCTTTGCTATTGAATTACCCTGTAAATAGAACTGCCTTGTTTAGCAATTCTGTAGTCTCTGCCTGTATTTGAGTATGAAAATGTATGAGTTCAGTGAGACCTAAGGCATCTGTCTCTAAATATGATTAATCTGAAAATACCAAGCAATCTTTTCAGCTTTCATAAAATCGTATGGAGAACATACATGACCGAGCATAACAATACTCAACATGATAATCGTGAAAAATTATGGGAATTGATCAAGGATGTCCGTTACACCATGATCAGCCATTTAACTGATACACATGAAATACACTCCCAGCCGATGACCATGCTGAACTCCGAACAGATGAACGAACGTCAAAACTTATATTTCATCCTGCGTAATACCAATGATCTGGTCAAAGCAGCAGAAACTGGCCGTGGTCAAATTGGCCTGTCTTTTGCAAAACCATCAGATGGTATCTATGTGTCGATCAGTGCTCATGCCCAGATCAGTACTGACCGCATTCTGATTGAACAGTTGTGGAATCCGTGGGCAGAAAACTGGTTTGAAGGCAAGGATGATCCGACCGTACGGGTATTGATTGCTGAAGCAGTCAGCGCAGAATACTGGAATGTCACAGATAACAAAGTTACCCAGCTTTTTAAAGCCTTAAAAGGCGGTGTTACCGGCGAAGCGGGCGAACCGCATGCAGAACATCAAAAAGTGAATCTACAAAGTAATATCTGGTAATGAATGAGATTTAGCCTCTTTATCTTAAGAGGCTAAATTTTTGATATATTTAATTTTAAATATTAATGTAATTTTACTGTAATGACATAAAAAATTATAATTTTTGCTTGCCTTAATCTGCTCTCTTAAAAATATAAGTTTGGGAAAATCAGCTCAATATCTGATTAAAATTTAAGTAGCAGATTTATTTCTTAAAAAACCAAAAGGCTGCTATGGCAGCCTTTGAACATTCAATCAAACAATTAATTTGAAAAATTAGCTGACTCGCTTCATCTCTTGAAGTTTGGCAACTTCCTGCTGTTTGAGTAAATTTCGCTGAATCTTGCCACTCGATGTTTTAGGCAAAGATGCCACAAACTCAATCTCTTTCGGATAGGCATGTTTGGATAAGCGTGAACGTACATAACTTTGCAGTTTCAACATCAAATCTTCAGTAGCTGGATATGCTGATTTAAGTACTACAAAGGCTTTCACAATTTCAGTACGTTCTGGATCTGGCTTGCCGACGACTGCAGATTCAAGCACTTCTTCACATTCAAGCAAAGTACTTTCTACATCAAAAGGCCCAACCCGATAGCCCGAAGTTGTAATGACATCGTCTGCACGCCCAATAAAATCAATACCGCCATATTCATTCAGCTTCACGGTATCACCAGTGAGATAATACTGCCCGACAAATGACTTGCGGTTGTGGCCTGCATAGCCTTCAAACCACATCAACGGTGAAGCTGCACAGTCAATTGCCAAGGTTCCAATCCCGCCTTTTTCTACTTCCTGATGTTCTTTGTCCAATACAGCAAAACGATGCCCAGGAATAGCAAAACCGGCTGAACCAACTTTTTTATAATGCTCCAAGCCATGATGATTGGCGATCACCATACCCAGTTCAGTCTGTCCATATTGATCGTAAATATTCACACTTAAATCATGATTGAACCACTGAATCACTTCAGGCGTGAGCGGCTCACCTGCACTGCTTACCACGCGTAAATGCGAACTGATGCCTGCATCAAATTTTTCTTTAAAACCAAAGAACATGCGAAATGCGGTTGGCGAACCGGTCAGGTTACTAACCTGATATTTTTGAATGATTTGTACGGCATTATCGACACTAAAGCCACGTTCATCCATGATGATGCTGTGCCCTAAACTGAGCGGCCCTGCAATGCCATAATACAGTCCATACGCCCAGCCCGGGTCTGCCAGATTCCAGAAGGAATCTTCATCTCGCAGATCTACCGCGTGCAGCATATAGCCTTTAAAGGCCAACAACGCTTTTAAAGGCACAGGAACCGATTTTGCCAAGCCTGTCGTACCTGAAGTAAACATCATCAGGAAAATATCATTAAACTGGCAATTTACCGGTTCAAACTCTTCCGGTTGCTGCTGTAAGGCTGTCCAGAAATCAGCATCTTGATAATCATCTGCCGCTGTTTGATGCACAGTCAGAATATTAGGGACATTGAGATCATGAAGTTTCAGTCGCTGCTCTTCATCAGTAACAATCAACTGGGTGCCAGCGGTACTGATGCGATGTTCAATGGCTTTGCTTTCAAAGGCAGTAAATAAAGGTTGGTATATGGCACCGATACGCCAGGTGGCCAATATGGTAATTAAGAGTGCTGGCGTTCTTGGCAGCAATCCTGCAATACAGTCACCGGCTTTTAAACCCAGAGAATGCATATAATTGGCCAGCTGTCCTGAAGCTACGGCCAGCTGTTCAAAGGTCCACTGCTCTGCATCTCCGTTTTTGCCTTCCCAAATCAGTGCAGTTCGGTTTTGACCCAGGTAGCGACCACAGCATTCGGTATACGCATTGATGTTCTCTGCGTTTCCAACCAGATGTTCTTGAACCATATTTTCAAAATTAAAATCAGCATATGCCTGTTCTAGTGTCTTCATGACGACAACCTCTTTCCTGTTGTAGTTTTCAGGCGACCTTGCCTGAGTTTGTCCATTTGTATTTGTTGTTCTCGCTGATTCCATCAGCATACCGCTCTCAAATCTTTATTCATGCCTTATAACTAAAAACATAAATCATGCTTCTCTGCTTATATTCTGAGTACTACATGTGTTTAGCTAATAACCTGGTTGCTTTATCCTGGCAATTTCCATATCCATCAATTGAAATGCCGGGTTTGAACATCGGCCAAAGTATTTTTTCAATCAACCTCAGCGCTGACAGACTTCACGCGCAATCACCAGACGTTGAATATCCGATGCACCTTCATAAATCTGGCTCACTCGCACATCACGGTAAATTCGCTCGACCGGAAAATCAGAGACATAACCGTAGCCACCATGAATCTGGATCGCATCCGAGCAGACTCTTTCTGCAATAGTCGATGCAAACAGTTTTGCCATCGATGCTTCTTTTAAACACGCCAAGCCTGCATCTTTTAATGTTGCAGCATGCAAAACGAGCTGACGTGCGGCTTCAATTTGTGTCGCCATATCTGCAAGCCTGAACGCCACAGCCTGATGTTGCACAATTTCTACACCAAAGGCTTTACGGTCATTGGCATATTCCACTGCAGCATCCAGTGCAGCCCGAGCCATACCGACAGATTGTGCCGCAATGCCGATCCGACCAGACTCAAGATTTGATAAAGCAATTTTATAGCCTTCACCTTCCTGACCCAGCAGATTGGCAGCCGGAATCCGGCAATTATCCAGAACGATGGTCGCGGTATCGGAACAATGTTGACCCATTTTCTCTTCTAGGCGTGACACGATATAACCCGGTGCATCGGTCGGCACCAGAAAGCATGAAATACCTTTTTTCCCTGCCGATTTATCGGTCACAGCAAAGACTAGTGCAATCTGTGCGTGTTTACCTGTCGTGATAAACTGCTTGGTACCATTTAGCACCCATTCATCGCCATCGCGTTCGGCTTTACACTCCAGCGAACTGGCATCCGAACCGGCCTGAGGTTCCGTCAAGCAGAAACAGCCTAGCCATTCACCTGTTGCCAGTTTAGTCAAATACTGCTGTTTTTGTGCCTCTGTGCCATAACGCTGGGTGATACCACAAGGCAAAGAATTCTGCACACTGACAATCGTCGAGATTGCACCATCACCTGCAGCGATCTCCTCTAGTGCCAAGACTAGTGAAACATAATCCAGACCTGCACCGCCCCATTCTTCAGCCACTGTCATACCCAATGCGCCAAGCTCACCGAGTTCTTTAAGTTCTTGTGCTGGGAATTGTGCAGTTTTGTCGCGTAAGGCCGCTGTCGGTTTCAGTTTCTGCTGCGAATAATTGCGCATCATGTCCTGAATCATTTTTTGTTCATCATTTAAAATCATTGAACTTCCCTTTCTATATCTATTTATTTACTTCAAGCTTTTTACTATTGAGATCGTTGGCACGTCGGATAAGGCGGCATGGATGTCGCCTGCGAAACTGAGATACAGGGATGTATCTTCAGTTTCGCAAAGGATTTTTGTTTCTTTTGATCCTTCAAAAGAAAATGCATGCTTAAGCAAATTCATTTAAATTCAATGAGAAATTGGTAGCTGTGCAAATCATCATGTCCTATATAAATCGAAAACTTATTTAGGCTGCATACGGATTGCGCCATCCAAACGAATGACCTCACCATTCAAATAACTATTTTCAAAGATATGTCCCACCAGCTGGGCAAATTCCTGTGGTTTGGCCAGACGCGATGGAAATGGCACCATTTGCCCCAAAGCATCCTGGACATTTTGCGGCATGCCTTTCAGCATCGGAGTTTCCATAATGCCCGGCGCGATGGTCATGACACGGATCGCTTCACGAGCCAGTTCACGTGCCAAAGGTAAAGTCATTGCGACGACTGCACCTTTGGATGCCGCATAGGCAGTCTGACCAATTTGACCGTCATAAGCGGCAACTGAAGCAGTATTCACAATCACGCCACGTTCTTCTTCACCCGATTGCAACTCATATTTTGCAATTAAAGCCGCCGCATGACGCAACATATTAAAAGTACCATTTACATTAATATTGAGCACTTTTTGAAACATGGCTAATTCATGGATGCCGTTACGACCCAATACTTTGGCAGACGGTGCAATCCCGGCACAGTTGATCAAGCCATTCAGTTGACCATACGTGCTTTCAACATAAGCGAAGAAACTTTCAATGGCTTGTTCATCGGTAACATCGAGCTGTACAAACTCAGACTGTGCACCCAGTTGCTGCTGTAGTACTTCACCCTGCTCCTGATTCATATCGACCAGAATCACTTTGGCACCGTGTTCAACCAGATGAGTCGCTGTGGCTGCACCCAAACCTGAGGCACCACCGGTGATCACAATAACTTTTCCCTGAATGTTCATGTTTATTTCCTAGCGATTTTTCTATTTCAGATACGACTTAATATGCAGAGTAAACAGAGTTTTTATTCTGTACAATTTCCAAATATTGCATCTTGCATGATGTATTTGGACAATGAAAACAAGGATGTCAGACTGAATATGCATAAGCCTGCACTGGAATATAGCAAAGGCACCATCTCGATTGACCTGGTGAACGAAGCATTGCTGGATGCCAAACGGCTGCAATTTGATATCCCTGCCATTCTGAAAAAAGCCAATATCCCAGCAGAAGTATTGAATGCTCCCAAGGCACGCGTTTCTGTTAATCAATTTGCCCAATTATGGACTGTACTTGCAGACAGCATGAATGACGAATTTTTTGGCATGGACAGTCATGCCATGCGTCGTGGCAGTTTTAAATTGCTTTCGAAAATGGTTATGCAGGCAGATACACTGGAAAAAGCCGTGCAACACATTCTGCAATTTCTCAACCTGGTTTTGGACGATCTGCAAAGCACGCTCATGGTTGAGGAACACTATGCCTATATCGTAATTTATGATTTAAAAGCAATCAAACGCATGTTTAGTTATGCGACTTATCTGATGCTGATTCATACCCTGATCTGCTGGTTAAGTGGACAACGGATTTTGCTTAATCAAATTCAATTGAAATGTGCAGCACCACTGGATGATTTCGATTACAAAGTCCGTTTTTGTGAACAGATTGAATATCAGGCCAGCGAAAACTATGTGCAATTTGATGCAAGCTATCTGCAACTGCCGATTAAACAGGATGCTCAGTCCTGGTATCAGTTTATTCAACAAACACCACAAAATTTATTGGTGCGTTTTAAAAATCCCTATGCTTTAAGCACCCAGATTCGCCGACAATTGTTACAGGTTTCACCGGCAGAATGGCTGGAACTGAATGAACTGGCCTTAAAAATGAATATGTCTGAAGCGACCATGCAACGGCGTTTAAAAAGTGAAGGTGTCAGCTATCAACAGTTAAAAAATGAGATACGCCGGGATACCGCGATTGAGTTACTGACTCGTACTGAACAAAGTTTACAAGAGATTAGCGATCAGCTTAATTTTCAGGAATCCAGTGCATTTCATCGTGCATTCAAAAAGTGGACTGGCGTCAGTCCAGGCGCGTATCGGCAAAATAATATTAGATAATTTATATAAACTTAGACTTCAAAAATGTCAAAGAAAGAGACTTGTATTCTAAGCATTTATTTTTATTATAATTATATATTTCAAGCCCTAAAACATATATTAGCAGGACTACACAGTCACCCGGAAAGCTTTGCAATTTACCCGAGAATAGATTATTTTTCATTCAATTTATAGCACTTTTGCTATTGGCTGTACTCTCCATTTTCCTTTCTAGTTGAAGGTATCTCCATGTTAAAGATGACTGATGTGCTTGGGCAAAATCTTGTCCAAAACTTCTCTAAAGCTTTATTTTCTTCGACTGATCTAATTACAGAACAGTTGAATCAAGGGATTTTAAATGCATCGGATGCAGAACTGAAAGATGCAATTTTGCACTTCTTTAACCAAGTAGATGCTGTGGAAGCGGCTCAGGCCCTTGAAATTCCAGCAGAACGTATAAGTGGATTACAGGAAGGTATCGCCTTGAAAGATGAAAAATATCTGGCAGATACTTTGAAAGTTGTGGCACTTTGTCTGGCAATGGAAACTGGCAGTTTGGATCAGGTAGAAGTCTATGACTGTCTACAAGACTATCCAATGTAATTATTTTTAAAAATTCCTCGAAAGCGGTGCTCTGGCATCGCTTTTTTGTTTTTAGTTATACTGCGTTGGCATCATGTCATTCAAAATACTTAAGGTTTCAAATGCAGTCAGGAATTTATAAAGAAAAAATCCAATAAAAAAGCGACCAATGTAGTCGCTTTTTTATAGAAAAAGAATTACAGATTAATGCGGCCATTGCGCCAAAGTCACACGATCATTCCCGCCATAATCTTTAACCGTGCGGACTTGCTTATAACCCGCCTGTTTAAATAGATGTTGTACGGCATCTGCCTGATCATAACCATGTTCAAGCACCACCCAACCATTCACAGTCAAATGCTTCTTGGCTTGCAGAATAATCATTTCAATATCGGCCAGACCTTTTTTATCTGCCACCAGCGCACGTTCCGGTTCAGTCGCCAGATTCTGCATATGCACATCATCAGCGTCGATATAAGGTGGATTCGATACAATGGCGTCAAAGAATTGACGGCCAAATGGCTTCAGCCATGAACCCAGAACAAATTCTACATTCTCAATATCATGTTGTTCCGCATTATATTTCGCCACCTCAAGCGTAGGCTCGTAGATATCGGAAGCGGTTAGTGTCCAGTTAGAACGTTCAGATGCCAGTGATAAGGCAATTGCACCAGTACCTGTCCCCAAATCCACCACACGGGCATCTTCAGGCAGATCTAACTTCAATACCGTCTCAACCAGCACTTCAGTATCCGGACGTGGCACCAAGGTATCTTTGGTCACTTTGAGGTCTAAAGTCCAGAATGGCTGTGAACCAGTAACATAAGCCAAAGGTTCGCCAGCAGCAATACGCGCCAACCCATCTTTATACGCTTGTTCCTGTTCCGGCGTTAATTCCTGATCTTTTTTCATCAGCAGATCAAATGAATCAATCTTGGTGATGTGTTCCAGTAACCAGGCATTTTCCTGACGTTCATAACTTTCAGCTTCGCCGCGTAAAGCCAAGGCTTGTAAAATATTCATTATCCACCATTCTGCTGTGCAAGCATGGCCAATTGATCCGCCTGATATTCGCGATGCAGGCTGTCCAGCAATTCAGTCAAATCACCTTCCATCACGGCATCCAGCTTGTATAAAGTCAGGTTAATGCGGTGATCTGTCATACGACCTTGCGGATAGTTATAGGTACGGATACGTTCTGAACGATCCCCCGAACCCACCAGGTCACGACGCATTTCCGAGGTTGCTGCATCTGCTGCTGCACGTTTGGCATTTTCTAAACGTGATACCAGCAGTGCCATCGCTTTGGCCTTGTTCTTATGCTGTGAACGCTCTTCCTGACACTCCACTACGGTGCCGGTTGGAATATGAGTAATACGTACTGCAGAATCGGTTTTGTTAACATGCTGACCACCTGCACCTGAAGCACGATAGGTATCAATGCGCAAATCAGATGAGTTGATTTCAACCGAGGTATCGACATCAATTTCAGGAAGAATCGCAACGGTACATGCTGAGGTATGCACACGGCCTTGTGATTCGGTCGCTGGTACACGCTGTACACGATGCGCACCACTTTCAAATTTTAGACGACCGTAAACCCCGTCACCATTAATCAGGCAGATGACTTCTTTATAGCCGCCATGTTCGCCTTCATTTTCAGAAAGGATTTCAATACGCCAGCCTTGGTTTTCCGCATATTTACTATACATACGGAATAAATCGCCAGAGAAAATCGCTGCTTCATCGCCACCGGTTCCCGCACGAATCTCCAGATAAGCCGAGTTGGCATCATTCGGATCTTTCGGAATCATCAAGATGTTCAAGTCTGCTTCAAGCGATTCAATTAAAGCTTTATTCTCTTTAATTTCTTCCTGTGCCATTTCCTTAAAGTCCGGATCTGACAGCATGGCCTGAGCCGTTTCGATGTCTTCTTCAGCCTGTCTATACTTGGTCCAGACATTGGTAATTTCTGTTAAGTCATTATGCTCACGTGACAATTGACGGAAGCGCTTATTATCAGAAATGACTTCTACATCAGCCAGTAATGCGGTCAATTCTTCATGGCGGTCAGAGAGTTGGTCTAATCGTAAACGTAACGATTCTTTCATTTTCTAAAAAATCTCAAACATAGGCTGTGACTAAAAACCGATTTAGCACAGCGAAATCAAAAAATTGCGCCTAGTTTAACGACTCTGGCTTCTAATGAACATCATTATTGAGTAAGTCCGCGTTGCTATCATTCATGCTCTACAGCATTTGTTAACAAATATGATTAAAAACAGTGGAATTGCTTTTTTTATAGTCGATCTTATTCTTATTTCTTGCTGATTTTACAATTCGCCAAATAAAGCAGGGAATTATGAAGAAACATCTTCATATTGTTTTGGGCATGATTTGTTACATTTTCCGCATCGAAATAACTACAGTCCTGTAGATGGACACGGAGTGATGACATGAAACTCAATGCACTTTTAATGAGTACAGTTTTAGCTGCTGGTTCAATGATGACCGTAAACGCACATGCCGACAGTACAGCGCGTGTTGCAGCAGCAAGTGCTTTAGGTAGTGTTGCAGGTACAGCATTAGGTAAAAACATGGGCGGTAATACTGGTGCAACCATTGGTGCTGCTTTAGGTGGTGCTGGCGGTGCAGCAGTTGCAAGCAGCAAGAAAAACCGTACTGAATCTGCCATTGGTGGTGCCCTAGGTGGCGGTGCAGGTTATACCGTAGGTAAAAATATGGGCGGTACTAACGGCGGTTATATCGGTTCAGCTTTGGGTGCTGCCGGTGGTGCTGCACTAGGTAACAAGATTGCCAAAGATAAAGCAGCTGAAAAACGCTCTAAACACTGGAAAAAACGTTACCGTTAATTTGCGCTCAGGCTGTTTAGACCAGACGCTACATTTAACATGAAAAGCATCTTTTGGTGCTTTTTTTTTATTACTGTTTCATAACATGAAATTTCAAGTAATACATGGAATTATCCTGTCCACATCATGAATAAATTAAGGAGATAAAAATCACAATTCGCCAACATTGCCTTCATGCTGTTTGGCGCTTGCTAGATTAAATTTATCTCATCAACAAAATATAGCTAGATATATAAAAGGTGTCCTCATGAACTATAAATCTCTAATGATCGCTGTCGTAGCAACCTCAGCCATGGGTATGACAGCTGCCAATGCAGGCAATACAACCAATACAGCTTTAGCTTCTGCTTTGGGTGGTGTCGTTGGTGCCGCAGTCGGTAATAAAATGGGTGGTACAACTGGCGCAACAATCGGTTCAGCGATTGGCGGTGGTGCGGGCGCCGCAGTAGCAGCAAATAAACGTGACCGTAATGGTGCGATTATCGGTGGTGCTTTAGGTGGCGGTGCAGGTTATGCAATTGGCCGAAACATGGCAGGCACCAACGGTGGTTATATCGGTGCGGCACTGGGTTCAGCAGGTGGTTCAGCTTTAGGTAAGAAAGTCAGCGAAGACCGTCGTTATGATGACCGCAGCGAACGTCGCTATAACTCTTCTCGTAACTACCGTTATAACGATTATCGCTATAACAACCGTCGTCGTTAAGATTCTCTCCCCTTATTCTTTCCTCCTTTATAAGCATCTTCGGATGCTTATTTTTTTGCCTTTATTTTTTATCTTTATCTTTTGGTTTACACTTATATCGATTTTTTTCGATATACAAACGCCTTCTAAAGTCGTATGCTTTTAGAGATGTCTATTTAAGAGTAATACTATGCGTACGCTTAACGATACCCAGTTCTCTATACTCGAACTGGTTCCTGTTCGTGACGACAAGACTATTCAATTCGCGCTAAACCATGCGCTGGAACTTGCCCAAACAGCAGAAAAATTGGGTTATCGCCGGATGTGGCTGGCAGAACATCATAATATGGATGGTATTGCCAGTTCAGCAACTGCAGTTCTCTTAGGCTATTTACTGGCGAATACCAAAACCTTAACTTTAGGCTCTGGCGGAATTATGTTGCCCAACCATGCACCGCTGGTCGTAGCTGAACAGTTCGGCACATTGGCGACGCTCTATCCGGACCGGATTGAACTGGGTCTGGGCCGTGCTCCAGGTACCGATCAAATGACCATGCGTGCCCTGCGTCGTGGCCGTCAGGAAACCGAAGATCAGTTTCCACAAGATGTTCTGGAAATTCTGCAATATTTTAAAGATCCAGAACCACATCAGCGTATCGTAGCGACGCCAGGTCAAAGTACGCACGTACCCGTATGGCTTTTAGGTTCCAGCCTGTTTAGTGCACAATTAGCGGCGAAACTTGGTCTACCTTATTCCTTCGCTTCGCATTTTGCCCCGCGTATGCTGGGTCAGGCCATTCAGCTTTATCGTGAAAACTTTGAACCTTCTGAATACCTGGATCGTCCTTATGTGTCGATGGGTGTACCGACCTGTGTCGCAGATACTGATGAAGAAGCAGAATATCTAGCGACTAGTGCCTATCAGCGGGTTTTATCACTGATTCGTGGACAAAGCCTGAAACTTAAAGCACCAATTGACTCCATGAAAGGTCTGTGGTCGCCGCCGGAAAAAATGTCAGTCGATAATTTCTTTGCCATGGCTCAGGTCGGCTCCAAAGAAACCGTTAAAGCTGGGCTAGAATCGCTTTTGGCTAAATATGATGTGGATGAGTTTATCTTTACTTGTGACATCTATGACACTGACAAGCGCCTGCACAACTTTGAGCTATTAATGCAAATTAAAAATGGTCAGTAAATGAGAGTTGCATCTACCTATTCTCAGCAATGGGTAGATGTTTTTCATCTTTAAAGATAAATGACTAAAAGAAACATCCCAGTAAAATCATTTCTATCGACTACACCATTAAACTGCTTCTTCTTTGACAAATAACTCAACTTTATTTCCTTCGTCGATCTCGTCAAGTTAAAAGTCATTCCTTTTGGATTGCATATAAATCCATTCAGTCTTCAATAAAGTCAGATTTTATATTTTGGTCAAATAGATGACTGTCTAAGTTAAATTTTTCACTTTACCCTGGCTTGAGTTTTTGTTTATATCTCATACAAAGAAAATTAATTATTAAATAAATTCAAGGAATTCTAATGTCTACCAAGCAGGATCCACACGCTGGTATTTTTGAAAATCGCCCCGAACATTTTCAGCAGTTTACTGGAATTAAAGCACCCTCTTCCGAACTGCTAGAATTGGATTATGCAGATAAAGATATTGCTATTATTGGCACAGATCAGTTTACCGTGAGCCAGCTGGATAAAATCAGTCAACATGCCCGTTCGGTAAAAGTTTTCCAGATTAATCCTGCTTTTGTACTGCCCGGTTCCGACCGAATTCTGCAACGAATTATTAATCACCCATTGATTGGTAAAAATCGCCGCTTATTTAACAACCGCATTAAAAGCTTGCTTTCTCTGCGGTTTTTAGAAAATCAGGTGCAGAATTTGTGGCTAAGACGCCAGTTAATGCCAAATCTTGCATCTTCCCGTAAAATTTATCTGAAATCAGATCATTATTATGCTGCCCTACAACGTGAAAATTGCCGCCTGATTACCTGGCCGATTCTGAAAATTTCGGAAAATACAATTCATTGTATTAATGGTGAACAGCATCCGGTCGATATCATTATTCATACTTATTTAGCAGAAAAATAACTCACGCTGGCGAGTAAAAATGAAAAATTGGTAAGCTGATAATGAGATTTTTATTTACGTATCAAGAACCGACATGATGATTTATTCAACAAAATGAGCAAAGAAGACTCTTTTATATTTCAGAATATGATAGTTGGTATTTTCTTAGAATTATAAAATTCATACATTATTTCGATTAATCAATGCTTACTTGTAATTTTTAGCTATAAATCAAAGCCAAACCGCAGTTTGGCTCTGGCTGGTTTCTTAACCGATTCGACGTTTTAAACCGGTCATTTGCAACACACGTGTTGAGATTTCTTCAATCGACATTTCAGACACATTCAGGTACTTGATGCCTTCCGAAATATAAATTCCTTCAATCGCACGCAACTCCATCTGACACTGACTAAAGCTGGCATAACGGCTATTGGCCTTACGCTCAGAACGAATGGCCACAAGGCGTTCCGCATCAATCATCAGGCCAAACAGCTTGTTTTTATGCGGTCGCAGCACGGCTGGCAGTCGGTTATCATCCAAATCTTCTTCAGTCAGTGGATAGTTCGCCACGCGAATACCGAACTGCAAAGACAGATAAATAGAGGTCGGGGTTTTACCTGAACGCGATACACCAATCAGGATCAGGTCAGCTTTATCATAATGACGGGTACGTGCGCCGTCGTCGTTATCTAAAGCAAAATGAACAGCATCAATACGGGCCTTATAAGACTCAGAGTCGGTCACCGCGTGGGTCTGCCCGACTAAAGTTGTAGGAATCGTGCCTAATTCATCAGCCAACTTACTAATAAGCCCTTCAAATACATCGAGATTTACTGCATTTGCAGTATTAATAATGTCGCGCACATAGGGATCAACCAGGGTATCAAATACCAGCGGTTTTTCACCGTCGATTTGAGCTCTTGCATTGATCTCTGCCACCACATTTGTAGCCGCTTCTTCGGAACTAATGTAAGGGATAATATGAATGTCAAATTTCACATGCGGAAACTGCGCTAACAGCGAGTGTCCAAGGGTTTCAGCGGTGATGGCGGTACCATCTGAAATAAAGAAAACACTACGCTGAATTTGTTTACCTTCCGACATTAAAATTCTCCTCCAACATTTGTCTTAGTGCTATATAATCTTTATAGTAAACCGATCTTACATGACTGTCGCTTAGTAAAATCAAAAACCTAGATGATTTGCTATACTCTCATGCCGAGATAGTGATTAATACTGCAAAAGTGGAGTAACAACTTTGGAAGCGCGCGTAATTGGTCTGGAAAAATTAGGGAAGCACGACGTTGAGCTGGTCGGTGGGAAAAACTCATCACTAGGCGAAATGATCAGCCACTTATCAAATGCTGGTGTATCTGTGCCAGGTGGTTTCGCAACGACTGCCGATGCCTACCGTGAATTTCTCGAGCAAAGTGGCCTAAACGCTAAAATCAATGCAGAGCTTGCTGCACTCAATGTTGATGATGTAAATGCACTTGCTGAAACTGGCGCAAAAATTCGTCAATGGATTGTGGATACTCCACTTACGCCTGCATTAGAACAAGAAGTTCGTACAGCATTTGCAGAACTTTCTAACGGCAACCCTGACATCGCGGTTGCCGTTCGTTCTTCTGCAACTGCAGAAGATTTGCCGGATGCTTCTTTTGCCGGCCAGCAAGAAACTTTCTTGAACATTCGTGGTATCGATAACGTTCTGATCGCAATTAAAGAAGTGTTTGCATCTTTGTACAACGACCGCGCAATCTCATACCGTGTACACCAAAACTTTGCCCATGATGTAGTTGCCCTGTCTGCTGGTGTACAACGCATGGTTCGTTCAGAAACTGGCGCTGCAGGTGTGATGTTTACGCTAGATACTGAATCAGGCTTCCGTGATGCAGTATTCATTACTGCATCTTATGGTTTGGGTGAAATGGTCGTTCAAGGTGCAGTTAACCCGGACGAATTCTATATTTCTAAACCGCTTTTAAATGCAGGCCGACACGCGATCCTTCGTCGCAACCTAGGTTCTAAGCACCAGAAAATGATTTATGGTGAAGAAGCATCTGCAGGTAAATCTGTTGTTGTCGTGGATGTTGAAAAAGCTGAACGCCAACAGTTCGCTTTAAACGACCAGGAATTACAAGAACTTGCTAAACAAGCGCTGATCATTGAAAACCACTACGGTGCACCAATGGACATCGAGTGGGCAAAAGATGGCGATGATGGCAAGATTTATATCGTTCAGGCGCGTCCTGAAACTGTAAAAAGCCGTGAAAATGTCGGCACTATGGAACGCTACCTGTTGAAACAACGCGGTACTGTGATCTGTGAAGGCCGTTCAATTGGTCAACGCATTGGTTCTGGTAAAGTCCGCATTGTGACGTCTATTAAAGAAATGGACAAAGTACAAGATGGTGATGTTCTTGTATCTGATATGACTGACCCGGATTGGGAACCAGTCATGAAACGTGCAGCTGCGATTGTAACAAACCGTGGTGGTCGTACTTGTCACGCAGCAATTATTGCACGTGAGCTTGGTGTTCCTGCAATCGTGGGTTGTGGTAATGCAACTGAAGTTCTTGTAGACGGTCAGGAAGTGACTGTGTCTTGTGCTGAAGGTGATACTGGCTTTATCTATGAAGGCGCACTAGATTTTGAAATTCAAAAGAATTCAATTGAGTCTATGCCTGCTCTTCCATTTAAAGTAATGATGAACGTGGGTAACCCGGATCGTGCATTTGACTTTGCTCAAATTCCAAACGCAGGTATTGGTCTGGCGCGTCTTGAATTCATTATTAACCGTATGATTGGTGTTCACCCGAAAGCATTGATCAATATTGACAGCCTTCCACGTGAAACACGTGCAGCAGTCATGGCGCGTACTGCAGGTTATGCATCTCCAATCGAATTCTATGTAGAGAAACTGGTCGAAGGTATCTCGACACTTGCTGCTGCATTTGCAGACAAGCCAGTCATTGTTCGTATGTCAGACTTTAAGTCTAACGAATATGCAAACTTGATCGGTGGTAAGTTATACGAGCCAGAAGAAGAAAACCCGATGCTAGGTTTCCGTGGTGCAAGTCGCTACGTTTCTGATAACTTCCGTGATTGCTTCGAACTTGAATGTCGTGCATTGAAAAAAGCACGTGATGAAATGGGTTTAACCAATATTCAGATCATGATTCCATTTGTTCGTACTGTTGCTGAAGCGAAACGTGTCATTGAACTTCTTGCATTAAACGGTCTTAAGCGCGGTGAAAACGGCCTTAAAGTGATCATGATGTGTGAACTTCCAACCAATGCTTTATTGGCAGATCAGTTCCTTGAACATTTCGATGGTTTCTCTATTGGTTCAAACGACTTGACACAATTAACACTTGGTCTTGACCGTGACTCTGGTATTGTCTCTCACCTATTTGATGAGCGCGACCCTGCGGTTAAAGCGTTACTTTCTCTTGCAATTCAAGCATGCCGTAAAGCTGGCAAATATGTCGGTATTTGTGGTCAAGGTCCTTCTGATCACCCAGATCTTGCACAATGGTTAATGGAACAAGGTATCGACTCTGTGTCTTTAAACCCAGACTCGGTACTTGAAACTTGGTTCTTCCTGGCTGAAGAAAAAGTGCAAAAAGCATAAGCAATTTTGAATAAAAAAGACCCTTTGATAGGGTCTTTTTTATGAGACAGCTATTATGATTTATTGTTTGAAAATTAATAACTAAAGTCCCAATCTAAAGCTAAACCATTGAATTTATAAAAATAATTAAAAAAAAAGCTTATCAACACATGAAAACTGTAATGACAAACAAATACCAACAGTAAAGTCATATCAAAATGGCAATAATAATGAATACACCTGTAATGTTCGGGAAGATATTTTTAAGAATGGTGATCCTTGCAATTTTGTATGGGCGCATTTTTAATAAGAAATATGATTGAAAATCCTTAATTAATCTATATCTTACGATGAGAGGATGTTTGTTTTCAAAACAGAATTCAATACAATCTTGTTCAAAGCTATTATCAGTTCACATTTATATATTGAGATTCAGTCTATATGCAGATTTACTTGGCACGAAACAATCAACAAGCTGGTCCATATACGCTCGAGCAATTGAATCAGATGCTGGCGAATCAACAAGTCATGCTGACTGACCTGGCATGGCATCAAGGCATGACCGAGTGGAAAGCCTTAGGTGAACTTACCCAAGGAAAATCGGTATATCAACCCGAAGGTTATGTCGCTCCAGCAGTCACACCTGAAACGCCGGTATTCCAGAATAGCCAACCAACGACTTCGGCCTACTCACAGCCTCATACTCAAACAGCAACTCAAAAAAATGAACTTGCCAGTATTCCAAGCCGTATCCTGGCCAAAATTGTAGACGTATTACTGTGGCTACCAGCAACCTTCATTTTGACTGCTTTTTTTACGCCTGAACAGGAAACCCGGTTTGCTCAACTGAATGAAGAATTCATGAATGTTGTGCTGAGTAGCGATGCAGATCCTGCAATGGCTCAGCAATTACAGACTCAAATGTTTGAGATGTTTTCTCAGCAGGCGTGGCTTGCCACAGCGGTCTATTTGATTATCATGCTGGCCATTCAAGCTTTTCTGATTGCCAAATCAGGCCAAAGTATTGGTAAAAAGCTCACGAAAATCAAAATTGTAGATGTAGAATCAGGTGAAAAGACCAGCCTGTTGCGCGCCTTTACTATTCGTAGCGTATTTTTCATATTTTTAAATATTGTATTTATGCCACTGAGTTTAATTATTGACTGGGCCTTCGGATTGGGCAAAAAACGTCAAACCTTGCACGATAAACTCGCAAAAACGCAAGTTGTGAAACAATAGTGCAGGAATACACAAAATGGGATGAATATCATCCCATTTTGATTACAGAACTTTGAAATTGAAATAAAATTCCCATAAATCCCCCCAATCCAGACCAGCAAAATCGGTTTTTATTACAGGCATTTAAAGCGCCCTAGATATAGCTTAGTTCGTGAATCTCAGGCATAATGCCCTACAACGTAGCGGTGTATTGTGATTAATAGGATGTTTTGTAAAATTCAGCCTTTTTTGTCATGTGCACTTTAATCGCTATCCCATATTAAATTAGGGAATGGGACTCTTCACCGAGGTTGTAAAATGAGACAAACGATTTTAGCTGTATTGTCTTTATCTGCGATGACTGCACTCTTGACCGGGTGTGGTGGTGATATGGTACTTCTGAACTCTAAAGGTCCAGTTGCAGCAGGTCAAAGTAACCTGATGATGACTGCGATTTACTTAATGCTATTGGTGGTTATTCCATCAATCATCATGGCATTATGGTTCGGTTGGAAATATCGTGCATCGAATAAAGACGCAGACTATAAACCTACATGGACACACTCTACTGCGATTGAAATTGTAGTATGGGGTATCCCTGTCATTATTATTGGTATTTTAGCTTGGTTAACTTGGTGGGGCTCCCACAAGTATGACCCATACCGTCCAATTGAAGCAGATAAAGCGCCATTAACTGTTCAAGTTATTGCTGAGCAATTTAAATGGATCTTCATCTATCCTGAGCAAGGCATTGCAACTGTTAACGAATTGCGTTTCCCAGAGAAAACTCCGGTAAGCCTTCGTTTAACCTCTAACTTCACGATGAACTCGTTCTTCATCCCGGCGTTAAGTGGTCAGATTTATGCAATGGCAGGTATGCAAACTCACCTCAACCTATTAGCTGATGAAACTAGCCCAGCTGAAGGCTACCGTGGTTTCTCTTCAAACTATTCAGGTTACGGCTTCTCACAAATGCGCTTCCGTGCACATTCTGTGACTGATGCCCAGTTTGCCGAATGGGTTTCTGCTATTCAGGCAGGAAACGGTACTTCAGTTAACCCTAATGCAGTACAAAAAACTGTTCTAGACCAAGCTGAATTTGCAAGCTTACGTGACGGTAACCGCGGTGTTCACCAGATCGAAGCGATTATTGCAAGAGCTAAGACTCCTGAAGAGAAGGCTGCTGCTGAAGCAATGAAGCCTTACCCTACTAAGCCACATCCTGTGACTTACTACTCTTCTGTAGAGCAAGGTTTGTTTGAATCTGTGATTCACAAGTATATGAGTAACTACCACGGTGCTGACCATTCAGCTCCTGTAGAAGCTGCAGCGACTGATGCTGTTGCTCATGAAGCGTCTGCTTCTGAAGCTCATGTAGCTGGTGAACATGCGACTGCTTCTCAAGGAGAATAAGACATGAGCTTCTTAGGTAAGTTAGGTCCGGATGCAATTCCTTACGATCCAATCGTATTGGCAACTGTTGCAATGATGATCTTGGGTGGTATCGCAGTTGTTGCCGGTATTACCTACTTCAAAAAATGGGGCTACCTGTGGAACGAATGGTTCACATCTGTAGACCATAAAAAAATTGGTATCATGTACCTGTTCGTATCGATCATCATGCTGGTGCGTGGTTTCGCCGATGCGATCATGATGCGTCTTCAGCAGTTCCTTGCAAAAGGTGGCGGCGAAGGTTATTTACACCCTGAGCATTACGATCAGATCTTTACCGCGCATGGCGTGATCATGATCTTCTTCGTGGCAATGGGTCTTGTTGTTGGTTTGATGAACATCTCTGTACCGCTTCAAATCGGTGCACGTGACGTTGCATTTCCATTATTAAACTCACTCAGCTTCTGGTTATTCGCCGGTGCTGCGGGTCTGATGATGGTTTCACTTGCGTTAGGTGAGTTCGCTGCAACAGGCTGGATGGCATACCCTCCACTGTCTGGCATTGAATACTCTCCAGGCGTAGGTATGGACTACTATATCTGGGCACTGCAAATTTCAGGTCTGGGTACGCTATTAACGGGTGTTAACTTCTTCGTTACCATCATCAAAATGCGTGCGCCTGGCATGAAACTTATGGAAATGCCAATCTTTACCTGGACATCTTTATGTACAGCAGTATTGATTATTGCGGCTTTCCCAGTGTTGACTGCAACAATTGCAATGTTAACGCTTGACCGTTACTTCGGTTTCCACTTCTTTACTAACGACTTGGGTGGTAGCCCGATGTTGTACGTGAACTTGATTTGGACTTGGGGTCACCCGGAAGTATATATCTTGGTATTACCAGCATTTGGTATTTACTCTGAAGTTGTTGCGACTTTCTCGCGCAAAGCATTGTTCGGTTACAAATCAATGGTGTATGCAACAGTAGCAATCACAGTATTGTCATTCGTTGTATGGGTTCACCACTTCTTTACCATGGGTGCAGGTGCCAACGTTAACGCGTTCTTCGGTATCATGACCATGATTATTGCGATTCCTACAGGTGTGAAAATCTTCTCTTGGTTATTCACCATGTACAAGGGTCGTATTGTTTACACTACTCCAATGCTATGGACACTAGGCTTCCTGGTAACTTTCGGTATCGGTGGTTTAACAGGTGTATTGATGGCGGTTCCACCAGCGGACTTCCTGGTACATAACTCTTTATTCCTGATTGCTCACTTCCATAACGTAATTATTGGTGGTGTAGTATTTGCGATGTTCGCAGGTATCATCTTCTACTGGCCGAAAATGTTCGGTTGGAGACTGAATGAGACTTGGGGTAAAGCAGCGTTCTGGTTCTGGTTCTTCGGTTTCTACTTTGCGTTCATGCCACTTTATATCCTTGGTTTCATGGGTATGACACGTCGTTTGAATACATTTGACAACCCAGAATGGGACCCGTATGTAAATATCGCGATGTTCGGTGCAGTTCTGATTGCGCTTGGTATCGTATGTTTCATTCTGCAAATCGTGGTTGGTTTCTTACAACGTGACCAACGTCTGGATTTGACTGGCGATCCATGGGATGGTCGTACCCTTGAATGGGCGACATCTTCTCCTGCTCCGTTCTATAACTTTGCTCATCTTCCAAAGATCAATGGTATTGATACTTTCTGGATCGAGAAAGAAAATGGTGTTGCGTATGCAAAACCAACGAAGTACGAAGATATCCACATGCCGACTAACCGTGCTGCCGGTTTCGTTATCGCGATGTTCATCACTATTATGGGCTTCGGTTTAATCTGGCACATCTGGTGGTTAGTAGTTGTTACGTTCATTGCTTCTATCATTAGCTTCATCGTGTCTTCTTTCACCAAGAAAGTGGATTACTATGTTCCAGCTGCTGAAGTTGAGCGTATTGAAAACGAACGCTATGCGATTCTTGAAAAACACTTGAAGAAGGACTAAGACAATGGCTGAAGTACTTCATCACGATAACCACGGACACGATGAGCATCATCATCACGATGATACTGACATCACCGTCTTTGGTTTCTGGACTTACTTGATGAGTGACCTTGTCCTGTTCGGTACACTCTTCATTGCGTTCGCTGTTTTGAGTAGCCACATTCCTGTGGGTACTCCAAGTGCGAGAGACCTGTTTGGCGACTCTTTAGGTTTCGTTCTTACTGAAACCTTCGCCCTCTTGATCTCTTCTGTAACCTTTGGTTTTGCAGTTCTTGCTGCATACAAAAAAGACGTTGCAAAAGTACTAACTTGGTTAGCGATTACTTGGGTATTCGGTGCTATCTTCATCGGCATGGAACTATATGAGTTCAATCACCTAGTTCATGCGGGTCACGGTCCAAGCACAAGTGCGTTCTTATCTGCGTTCTTTACTTTGGTAGGTACGCACGGTATTCACGTAACTTCTGGTCTGGTCTGGATGATCGTGCTTATGGTTCAAATCAAGAAATATGGTTTGACTCTTGCAAACACGCGTCGTCTAGCTTGCCTAAGCTTGTTCTGGCACTTCCTTGACATCGTTTGGATCTGTGTATTCAGCGTAGTTTACTTGATGGGAGTTCTGTAATGAGTCACGATCATAACGCTGCTGGCGAATCACACGGTAACGTTAAGCAATATACCGTCGGCTTCATCCTTTCTGTCATCCTTACCGTAATTCCATTCGGTATGGTGATGGCAGGCGGTTTTGGCCGTGGTATTTTGATTACTGTCATCGCGATTACTGCGGTTGCTCAGATTCTTGTGCAGTTAATTTACTTCCTGCATATGAACTCTTCTTCAGAGCAACGCTGGAACGTGATTGCATTCGTGTATACCATCTTAACTATCGCTATTCTTTTAGTGGGTTCTGTATGGATCATGAATTACCTACACTACAACATGATGATCTAAACTGGTCGTCATGCTGAAAAAGTATTTATTCCTGACTAAGCCAGGAATTCTCTTCGGTAACTTTGTTACCACTTTGGGTGGCTACTTCGTAGCCACTCAAGGTTCTGTAGATTTCCTTCTCCTGCTTATTACCCTTCTCGGTACTACGCTTGTCGTAGCATCAGGATGTGTGGTCAATAACGTGATTGACCAGGACATCGACCAAAAAATGCAGCGCACCCAAAACCGTGCTCTGGTCACCAAAACCATTTCCGAACCTGTTGCCCTGGCCTTTGCCCTGGTATTAGGCATCGCTGGTTTTAGTCTTTTATGGTTCTGGGTAAATGCGTACGCTTTCCTATTTGCGGTGATTGGTTTTGTCGTATATGTTGGTTTCTACAGCCTATGGACAAAACGAACCACAATTCATCAAACTGTTGTAGGCAGTATTTCTGGTGCAGCTCCACCTGTCATTGGTTATACCGCAGTGGCCAATCAATTTGACCTCGGTGCGTTACTGATCTTTTTAGGTTATGCGCTATGGCAAATGCCTCACTCATGGGCGATTGCGATTTACCGCTTTGATGATTACAAAAATGCAGGTATTCCGATTTTGCCTGTGGCGCGTTCGATTCATCGCACCAAGATTGAATCACTAGTTTATGTGGTGTTATTCACACTGACCATGAATGCGTTATTTGTCTTTGGTTATGCCAACTGGTTCTATGCAGTGATTTTAAACTTACTGTGCATTTACTGGTTATATATCGGTGTGATTGGATTTAAAGCTGAAAATGATCAACTTTGGGCAAAGAAGTATTTCTTGTTCTCGGTGATCCTGATTACTGTCATCAGTATTATCTTTAGCTTTACCTCAACTGCGCCATCTACACAGATTGTGTTTTTTTAAAAAGATAGAGTTAGTCTCTATCTTTTTTTATTTTGATTTCTCTTAATCCCCTACTTCCAATAGTTGTAGAGCAGAATCAAAAATTCGGCGTTATAAAGCTAAACCTCGATCTTCCTGATCGCTTAGAAAATTCAATCTTTCTGGTTCCAGACTCCGATCCTTCAGTTTTCTAGATTTTATGGCCTGATAAGTAAAGCTTGATCTTCGCAACAATACATGTGCTGAATTTAACCAGTCCAAATTTGCTTAAAGCCAAAGTCAGGTTCTGATGATCGATCTGGTTATAGAGATAATTTCGCAAAAATGTCTTATTTGGTTGAAATTATCCCTAAAGATCACTACAATTCCCCCTTCGCAAACACTGCGACACAACTTTGGTTGTGACTCCTTGCTTCAATTTACTTAAATTGGGGCTGTCCAAACCGTAAGGAGCTGACAATGCGTCATTACGAAATCGTACTTTTAGTACACCCTGATCAAAGCGATCAAGTAGTTGGTATGGTAGAACGCTACCTAACTCACATCAAAGAAGCTGAAGGTCAAATCCACCGTCTTGAAGACTGGGGCCGTCGTCAATTGGCTTACCCAATCAACAAGATCCACAAAGCTCACTACATTCTTATGAATGTTGAGTGTGGTCAAACTACTCTTGATGAGCTTGAAGAATTGTTCCGTTATAACGACGCAATCATTCGTAGCCTTATCATCCGTCGTGAAAACGCTATCACTGAAGAGTCACTATTGGCGAAGAGTGCTGAAGAAAAACGTGCGCGTAAAGCTCAACGTGAAGAAGCACAACACGCTCAAGACTCTGCTGAAGCTTAAGGAGAACATAACATGGCACGTTTTTACCGTCGTCGCAAGTTCTGCCGCTTTACAGCTGAGAACGTTACGTACATCGACTACAAAGATATCGACACTTTAAAACAGTACATCACTGAAAACGGCAAAATTGTTCCTAGCCGTATTACAGGTACTAAAGCTCGTTACCAACGTCAATTAGCGTTAGCTATCAAACAAGCTCGCTACTTGTCTTTGATCCCTTACACTGACAATCATAAGTGAGGTTGAGCTGTGGATATTATCTTATTACAACGCATTAAAAACCTAGGTAAACTAGGCGATAAAGTTTCAGTTAAAGCTGGTTACGGCCGTAACTTCCTTATCCCTCAAGGTAAGGCTGTTGCTGCAACTGAAGCAAACACTGCTGCTTTTGAAGCTCGTCGTGCTGAACTTGAGAAAGAAGAAGCTGCTATCTTGGCTGCTGCTCAAGCACGTGCTGACCAATTGAACGAAGTGAACATCGTTATCACTGCAAAAGCTGGTGATGAAGGTAAACTATTCGGTTCTATCGGTACTCGTGACATCGCTGACGCGTTGACAAATGCTGGTCTAGAAGTAGACCGTGCTGAAGTACGTCTTCCAAATGGCGCGCTTCGTCACACTGGCGAATTTAACATCGCAATCCAATTGCACCATGATGTTACTGCAGAAGTTCTAGTTACTATCGTAGCTGAGTAATTTCTCGCCTCAAAAAGAGCATGCGAAAGCATGCTCTTTTTTTATCTCTAAAAAATATAATCTAGCCAACACTGTCAAATTCATTTTATTATTCGTGTTTACAAAAAATTGCACTTCGCATTTTTGATCAGAGCGCGTATCATTTCATCTCGTAGTGAATAAACGCTATTCATCTCCGACGATATTTAACCATTGTATTTAAAATCAGGGATTTATATGTCACAGGCGAATGCCAGCAAAAAGGTAGCTCCTGCTAAACCGGAAATTGTTACTGAAAATAGCAATCTCAAGGAGTTCCGTACTCCACCCCACAATTTAGCAATTGAACAGGCTGTACTTGCTGCCCTAATGACTGTGGCTGAATCTTTTGAGCAGGTCGGTGATGTACTGACCGAAAATGATTTTTATGCCACCCGACACAAATATATCTTCCGTGCCATTGAGCAGCTCTCTAAAGAAAACTCGCCTTATGATGCGGTTCTGGTGCATGACTGGCTCATCAAACAAAACTTGCTCGATGCAATTGGTGGCGAAGAATATCTGATGCAGTTAATGGCAGATTCGCCATCGAGTTTCTATAACCTGGAAACTTATGCAGGCAAAATTAAAGAATTTTCTACCCTGCGTAGTATGATTAAAGTCAGCTCTGAAATTTTACAAAATGCCTATGACACCAAAGGCCGTACTGTCAGTGAAATTCTGGATCTGGCTGAGACCAATATTTTCTCGATTGCCGAACAGCATAATAACAATGCCAAAGCGCAAGGGCCTAAGCCGATCAACTCGGTGGTCGCGGACGTATTCGACAAATTAAATGAACTGTCGCAAATGGAAGGCAGCATTACCGGTTTAACCACTGGTTTTGTGGAACTGGATAACAAAACTTCCGGCATGCAATCCGGCGACCTGATTATTGTTGCGGCGCGTCCATCCATGGGTAAAACCACCTTTGCCATGAATCTGGTCGAAAGTGTCTTATTCAATAACAATCTGCCTGCTCTGGTCTATTCAATGGAGATGCCCGCCGACTCGATCGCCATGCGTTTGATTTCCTCATTTGGTCGCGTGCATCAGGGGCATTTACGTTCTGGTAAAATGGACAGTGATGAATGGTCAAAAGTCACCAGTACCATTGTGCATTTACAAGAAAAAAATCTGTATATCGATGATTCTTCTGCGCTACCACCAACAGAATTACGTGCCCGTGCGCGTCGTATTGCCAAAATGCATGGCGGAAAGCTGGGCTGTATCATGGTCGATTACTTGCAGCTGATGAAAGTACCCGGTATGGGCGATAACCGTGTCGGCGAGATCTCGGAAATCTCCCGAAGCTTAAAAGCTTTAGCGAAGGAAATGCAATGTCCGGTAATTGCCCTGTCACAGCTCAACCGATCGCTGGAAAACCGTCCAAACAAACGTCCGGTGATGTCCGACTTGCGTGAATCCGGTGCGATTGAGCAGGATGCCGACTTGATCATGTTTATTTACCGGGATGAGGTTTATAACAAGGAATCCAAGGAAGCTGGCACCGCCGAAATTATTATCGGTAAACAACGTAATGGCCCGATTGGTACCGTGCGTCTGGCATTCGAAGGTCAATATACCCGCTTTAGTAATCTCTCACCTGAGTTCTATGCTCAGTATGATGACGAAGAGTAATCAGGCTCTCGTCATCACATTTCCATCGTCCCTCTAGGAGTAATTTAGGGTGCGTCAAGCTACAGTTTATATTGACAGCGCTGCGCTGCAATATAATTTAAACCGTGTCAAACAACTTGCCCCAACCGCGAAAATCGTCAGCATGGTGAAAGCCAATGCTTATGGACACGGAGTTAAAGACTGCTTAGCAGCCTTAAGCGAAACCGATGCCTTTGGTGTTGCCTGTCTGCAAGAAGCCCTGGAAATTCGTGAATTAGGTTATTTACAGCCGATCACGCTTATCGAAGGTGTTTTTTCACCAGATGAGATGCCAATCGTAATTGAACAAAATATTGAAGTCATTGTGCATCAACAGGCACAAGTCGACTGGTTAATTGCACATAAAGATGCCTATATCGCCAAAGAACTTAAAGTCTGGGTCAAACTGAACAGCGGCATGAACCGCCTGGGCTTTAAGATTGAAGCGATTAAAGATGTTATTCATACACTACAAGCTGAAGGCTTTACTTGCGTGCTTGCCATGCATTTTGCTAATGCCGATGCCGAGCATCCACTGAATGATGAACAAATCCGTCAATTCCTTGAAGTGAAACAGGACTGCGCGCCAATTTTAGCCTCTTGCTGTAACTCGGCTGCAATCTATAAATATCCAGAATTGCATTTTGACTATGTCCGTCCCGGGATCATGCTCTACGGCGCGACGCCTTTTGCAGACAGGGATGTGCATGATCTGGACTTAAAGCCAGTCATGACGTTTACCGCTGAAATTATTGCCTTGAATGAGATTCAAGCGGGTGAGCATGTCGGTTATGGTTCCACGTTCACCGCAGATCAAGACATGACTTTGGCCATTGTTTCAATTGGCTATGGTGACGGTTATCCTCGCGCTTTCCCTAGACAGAACTATGTCGCAATCAATGGTCAGCAAACTCGCGTGATCGGCCGGGTTGCCATGGATATGATTGCCATTGATGTGACAGGACTAGAAGTGCAATTGGGCACAGAAGTCGAACTTTGGGGTAAAACCCGTCTGGTGGATGATGTAGCGACAGCCAATGGCACGATTGGTTATGAACTATTATGCAGGCTCAGCAATCGTCCACTACGCCAAGTAGTCTGATCTAGTTCTCAAAATAAAAAAAGCCCAACTTATGTTGGGCTTTTTCTTTAGGCTGACTTTTGTTCTTCGCCCTGCTCTATGCATAATTGCATTAATAAGGCATCGACATGACTTTGCTGAAAGGCAAAAGGATTAAAGTCATCAAATCCCATTTCCCGACAGAATTGCTGGATCTGACTGCGTTTGGAAATATATTTCATGGACCAGTCCGGGAAACTTGGATATTCAATTTCCTTGGTCTCAAATAGTTTAATGTCCTGATGGCGAGGATCTTTATTCAGTCGCTCCACCAGCAGACTTTTTAAAGTGGGACATTCACCTTCCAGACATTGAAAAAAATGACCGTCTGCGAAATACAGTACACCTGTCACTTGATGCTGATAATTAAAATCACGGGCCTCTTTCAAAATATTCGCTAAATCTTCAAGCAAATCAGTTTTGGGAGAAGTACTTTTACTGGCGTAACAAAATTGGTACATGCGCTAACTTCTCTATTTTTATTATGCTGGACCGCATAGAAGTTAACACTGTACGTGAAAAACCTGAACTCGGATAGGTTTATTATAAGAAATACTCATTAGAGGGAACCGGAAGTTCTGCCAGTCCTTTTTTCAAGGTCTCTGACCATTGCCGGCTGATTGACGTGAAATACTCATCATCTTCGGCAATACGCTTGCCTCTTGGCATGATCAGACTGTCTTTTTTATAGACCAGCACATCAAGTGGCATACCGACCGATACATTGGAACGTAAGGTTGATGCAAATGAAATCAGGGAACAGCGCAAAGCTTCATCCAGCGGCATATCATAAGTCAGCGCACGATCCAAGATCGGCTTACCATATTTACTTTCGCCAATCTGAAAATACGGCGTATCGCGTGTGGCACAGATAAAGTTCCCTTGCGGATAGACATGATAAAGCTGCATATCCTGATCTTTAAGTTGTCCACCGACCAGCAGATTGCAATAATAATTGCTTTGTTCCGAAATATCGCTCGTAACATTCGCAATCACTTTCTTCAGCATACTACCCACCAGCTCAGCGACATCAAACATGGTGTGCAGACTCAAGATATTGGGTTCCTGCTTTAGTTCGAGCTGATTTTTGATATGCCCAATCACGGCTTGTGTGGTTGCCAGATTTCCGGATGCCTGTATGACGATCATACGTTCACCAGGAATACCAAAGGTATACAACTTTCGAAATACAGAAATGTGATCTACTCCGGCATTGGTCCGGGTATCACTGATAAAAAGCATACCTTGCTCTAAACGTAGTGCACAACAATACGTCATTCATTCGTCCTTATTAACATCCTAGCACTTGAACGATGGAATGCATGGATTCCACACCGCCCTTTTCTCTGACACCGCGTACCGGCGCCACATCCCAATAATCCCGTCCAATCGCCACATAAACATGCGAACTTGGAGTAAACAACAGATTACTGACATCAAAACAATACCATGTCTGGTCTACAAACACCTCTGCCCAAGCGTGACTGGCCAGATGCGAAGCATTTTGTGCATATAAATAACCAGAAACATAGCGTGCAGGCAAACCTAGATATTTGCACATGGCAATAAAAATATGACTATGGTCCTGACAGACGCCCTGTCTGGACTCAAAGGCATCTATTGCAGAGCCTTGCACTGAAGTACTGTTGGAAATATAAGGCACATGCTCCAGCAAGGCCTGTGCCAGTCCAATCAAATGCTGACGGGTTAATGCAGGAACATGACGTTGTGCAAAGTCTTTCATTGCTGCATTACATTGTGTCGATTCGGTCGGCTGTAGAAAAAGATTGGGATTGATTGAATCATTCAATCCACTCTGATGCGCACGATTCAACTCGACTATTCCTTGTGCCATGATAGTCAGGAAATGATAAGGCTCCCGCTGGCTACAGGTCATCCACAGATTATGAAATGCATCTTTCCGGATTTCTTTATTACCCGG
Source organism: Acinetobacter idrijaensis (assembly GCA_000761495.1). Taxonomy (GTDB): domain Bacteria; phylum Pseudomonadota; class Gammaproteobacteria; order Pseudomonadales; family Moraxellaceae; genus Acinetobacter; species Acinetobacter idrijaensis. The sequence continues at coordinate 19,669 of JQCU01000127.1, read as the reverse complement.
TACACTGATATCCCAAGAATGCACCCGCTGATGCGCATTGCTCGAAGGCATCATTTTAATGTACTGAATACTGTTCCTCACCTCGGCCGTGTACATATAGTGCGTTTGGTGATTCACCATCAATTTCATACATCTGCCTCAAACAGTTGATGGATATGGTCGCTAAACTGATAGAACTGAATCCGGTTCGGTTCTGTACGCAACTGCTCCCAGTATTGCTCCAGATCATTCCAGCCCATTTCCACCAGAATTCTGACCACATAATCAATCTTGCACAATGTGGTACTGGTTTCTTCACCTAGGCGTAACTGGTGATCCAACTGTTCTACACATTGCCCTAAACTGAAAAACAGAAAGATATCGGAAGATTCTGCTTCCAGAATATCTTCACATTCCGTTCCCACTTCACAGATATAACCGGCATTTTTATCAGCGGTTTTGATCAGTTTCATCAGTTCTGCATAGCCTGAAGCAGACAGCACCCCACGCAATTCCTGAATATTGTCTTTGGCCACTTTAAACTGCTGGCTAAAAGACGCTACTTGCGTAGGATCAAGTACCAGCTCATTTAGGGAACTGGCATCAAAAGCAGGTAAACAAAAGGCATGGGCATACGCTACTGCCGCTTCGTCTTCTAAAAATGGAAAGCGCGCACATAAACAATGAGTGCGAGATAAATAACGCCCTAACCAAAAAATATGTTGTGCATTGCTATTCAGCAAAACCATGACATTTTCCTTCTTTGGAATCTTATGAATGTAAATTGTCGACTACCCAGGTATCTTTGATACCGCCACCTTGTGATGAATTCACCACCAGTGAGCCGGGTTGCATCGCCACACGTGTCAAGCCACCCTGTACGATTTCAGTACGATAAGGCGAACTTAATACAAATGGGCGTAAGTCGATATGACGTTCAGCAATACCAAAATTGGTCAAAGTCGGACTAACCGATAAGTCCAAAGTTGGCTGCGCAATATATAAATGCGGCGCAGCTAAAATTTTCTCCCTGAAAGTTTCAATTTGCTGTTTAGACGCTTGTGGTCCAATGAGCATGCCATAACCGCCCGAACCCTGCGCTTCTTTCACCACCAGCTGATCCAAATGAGCTACGACATAGTCTAATTCTTCAGAATTACGACATTGATAAGTCGGAACATTTTTTAGAATTGGCTGCTCGCCCAAATAAAAACGAATCATTTTGTCGACATATGGATAAACCGATTTGTCATCTGCCACACCGGTTCCCGGCGCATTGGCAATCACGACATTATTTTGCAAATAAGCCGACATCAAGCCAGCAACACCCAAAGTGCTATCCGGTTTAAAGCATAAGGGATCAAGAAACGCATCATCGACCCGTCTATAAATAACATCGACTCGTTGGCGACCACGTATGGTTTTTACATAAACCTTCGAGTCATCAACAAAAAGGTCACGTGATGTTACCAATGGCACATCCATCTCTCTTGTAAGGAAAGCATGTTCATAGTAAGCGCTATTAAAACGTCCTGGAGTTAATACCACGACAAATGGCTTGTCGACGTAGGCATTTTCGATCAGGATTTCTTTCAATAATTGTGGATATTGCTCGATTCCGGCAATCTTGGACTGCTCGAATACTTTCGGCATCAGTTTTTCACTGATCTTGCGGCATTCCAGCATATAAGAAACACCAGATGGCGTTCTGAGATTATCTTCTAAGACATAAAACTCGCCCTTGGAATCACGGATCACATCGATCCCGCTAATCTGGCTATAAATCCCGCCTTTCAAGCTATGTTGATACATATGCGGCTGATAGGCTTCATGAGTTAAAATCTGCAACTCAGGAATGATATTGGCTTTTAAAATGTCCTGTTGATGATAAATATCATGTAAGAATAAATTTAGCGCCCGTACCCGTTGTGCCGAGCCTAAAGCCACCATATTCCACTGTTTCCGGTCTATGACTCGCGGAATGATATCGTAGGGAATGGTGCGTTCTACGCCTTCTTCATCGCCATAAACGGTAAAGGTAATACCGTGATGTAAAAAATGTTCTTTTGCTACCTGATTCAGTGCATTGAGTTCATCCAGTGTATGTTGTGATAACCATTCTTCCAGTCTTTGACCTGCCTGACTGGACAGCACATGTTCATCCTGCATTTCATTAAAGAACGTTGAAGATAACTGCTGCATTAAAAGTTGTGGATTCGTTGTAGTAGATACCGCTGTAGTTTTAGTGTCTATAAAATTTTTTCCAATATTCTGGGAACTAAATTTATCAATTGTTTCAATCACATTTGTATCCTGATTTCCTTTAAGCATACAAACCCTCGTATTATCATCTATTATAATTAAATCAAAGCAATATCCATGCCATGACATCTGTATTTCAATTACCATTAATCTAATAAATGCCCAATGAACTCAATGCCATTTTCGACCAAGTTGTTTTAGAATTGTAGGACAAATGTTGCACAGAGGGACTTGCGAAAAAATGAGAGTTTTTTTATTGTGTTAAGCTAAGCCTCAATCCCCTCTTCTTTATTGCCAGCAAAATAAATTATGTCAGCACAAGAAAAAGAAACTTCAAACAGTCTATATCGCCAATGGCAAATCTTGTCGCGTCTTTCTACCGGCAAATGGATGGGAACACGTGAATTACAGGAAATCCTGAATCGCGAAGGCATCGATATCAGTCTACGCACCATTCAGCGTGACCTGAATCAGATTGCACAACGCTTTCCGATTGAAAGCAGTAAAACCACGCCGCAAGGCTGGCGTTGGCGTTCCGATGCGCCGCTGCAAAGTTTGCCGCATATGACCAGCTCGCAAGCGGTCACTTTTATGATGGTCGAAGAACATCTAAAACATCTGTTGCCGCCGAGCCTGATCGAGGAAATGAATCCGTGGTTTGATCTAGCACGACGCAGTCTTTCTTCCCAGAACAATGTCCGGCAGTGGATTAACCGTGTGCGCATTGTTCCGGCCACCCAACCCCTGATTCCACCTGTGGTAGATAAGGCCGCGCAGCAAGCGGTATATGAAGGCCTGTTACAGGACAAACAACTGGAATGTATGTATCAGGGCCGCGGTCATAACAGCGAAGAAAAAACCTATATTCTCAATCCTCTGGCATTGGTACAAAAAGGCTCAATCATCTATCTGGTGTGTACCCGTCATGACAAATCGGATATCCAGACCTTTGCCCTGCACCGCTTTAAATCGGCCGTCGTGCTGAATTCACGCGCCTTGCATCCGGTCAATTTCGATATCGATGAGTATATTGATTCTGGTGCCCTGGGCTTCCGGGTGGACTTCAACCATCCTACCGAAAATGTCACGCTTAAACTCAGCATGTCAGAGTCGGATGCACATTATTTTGAGGAAAGCCAGCTCAGCAAAGACCAGAAAATTGAAAAAATGGAAGATGGTATGTCGCTGATCACTGCTACCGTGCCATTTACCTCGCAACTGGTCTGGTGGCTACGTAGCTTTGGTAAAAAGATTAAACATATTGAACCAAGTATTGTAGCCAATGCAGTCGATCAACTGGATGAGGAAAACCCTTAATCACACAGGCTTCATCCAGATTCTTTTAGGTATTCCGGAATAAAAAAATCCCCAAAGTGGGGACTGGAGAATTTTGCTTATATTTTTGTTCTTGTTGTGGTGATCTGCCGCTGTGCCAAGCTACTTTTCTTTAACACCCCGAAATACAGCTTGGATGAAACATCAATATTTAAAAATGACTGAGACATGAGCAAGCCAGCTCAGCATCATTAAAGCGAATGGATTTTTTGGTCATGGTTTAAGACTCCTATATAGTGAATAAACCGACTATAAAGTCATCCGCCTTACTTGTGAAATAAATAGAATGCATGTCTTTTGCAGAATTTTTCTATAGGACTTTTTCCGTAAAATTTATCTGTAATCGCTGCTGATTCATTGCCTGGCTTAATAGTATTTTCGGCAAGTTTATAAAATTGAATAACAATTCTCTGCTTGTATAAGATACTTGGCTCTGCACATCATAAAGCCCTATAGAAGTAGAAATAGGGACTTAATTTTACAATGGCTAACCCTGCTCAATTAGTACGTCACAAGCTGCTCAATACTTTCTTTTCCCGCCATTCGGTCTGGTTTGCCTGCATTCTGATTGCAGTGATTTTTACTACATTTCATATCGGTTATTCACCGCGTTATATCTATTATTTCATGCCGCAAACGTTGGTGAATACCCTATGGATCCTGAGCATTCTGCTGAGTCTGCTGGGTTTGTATGATGTACTGCAAAACAAGCATTCTATTCTGAAAAATTACCCCATCATGGGACATTTCCGCTTTATCTTTGAGGAATTCCGTCCAGAGATTCGTCAGTATTTTATTGAAGCCGACCGGGATGCGCTGCCCTTTTCCCGTATGCAACGCAGTCTAGTGTACCAGCGGGCGAAAAATGAAAATTCAGATAAACCTTTCGGCTCGATTCTGAATGTCTATGAAGATAATTACCGCTTTGTTAGTCATTCCATTACGCCCTGCAAAGTTGCCGATCCTCAGACTTTTCGCATCCTGATTGGGAATGAGCAATGTACCCAGCCCTTTTCAGCTTCTATTTTAAATATTTCAGCCATGAGCTTTGGCAGCATGAGTGCCAATGCGATACGAGCCCTTAATCTCGGCGCTCAAAAAGGTGATTTTTTCCATGATACTGGAGAAGGCAGTATCAGTCCCTATCATCTGGAATATGGCGGTGATCTGGTCTGGGAAATTGGCAGCGGTTATTTCGGCTGCCGTACTTTAGATGGGCAGTTTGATCCGGAACGTTTTGCTGCACAAGCGAAATTACCCCAAGTGAAAATGATTGAAATCAAGCTTTCACAAGGCGCAAAACCTGGCCACGGCGGTATTTTACCTAAAAGTAAAATTTCAGAAGAAATTGCCCAAATTCGAGGCATCAGCCGTGATCATGATTGTGTGTCTCCTTCAAGTCATCCGGCATTTAGCACACCGATTGAAATGATGCATTTTATACAAAAATTACGTGAACTTTCCAACGGAAAACCGGTCGGATTTAAGCTTTGTCTGGGCCAGCCATGGCAGTTTATGAGCATGGTCAAAGCCATGTTACATACCCAGATCTACCCGGATTTTATTGTGGTTGATGGCTCTGAAGGTGGAACGGGAGCTGCACCCATTGAATTAATTGATTATGTTGGCGCCCCATTAAGAGAAGGTTTACTGTTTGTACACAATACCCTGGTTGGTGCAGGTTTGAGAGATAAGATCAAAATTGGTGCAAGTGGTAAAATAATTAGTGCATTCGATATTGCCAGTACGCTTGCCATTGGTGCGGATTGGGTGAACTCTGCCCGTGGTTTTATGTTTGCAGTGGGCTGTATTCAGGCACAAAGCTGTCATACTAACCAGTGCCCTGTCGGAGTCACCACCCAGGATAAAGATCGCCAGAAAGCTTTACATGTGCCGACCAAGGCAGAACGGGTGTTTCATTTCCATAAAAACACCTTGCATGCCCTATCTGAACTGATCGCTTCCGCAGGTTTAAAACACCCTTCAGCTATTAAGGCGCATCATCTGGCACAACGCGTGAATAATCACGAAATAAAGAACTTTGCGCAGATTCATTTCTGGCTGAAAGAAGGCGAATTATTGTCCTGTGAAAATAAGGATGAGGAGAACTTCTACTTCCGGATGTGGAATTTGGCCCAATTAGAAAAATTTTAAATCAATAGCATTAGAACTAAAAAAGGCGTTTTCATAAACGCCTTTTTAAATATTAAATTTTCAATCTATTAATAATAAGTTTTGCTGCCGTGTGCATGCAGAAAGGCAGGAATCAAACCCGTCAATGCAGCACGAATATCAGCACGCTCATTGATTAACTGATGCGAACCCTCTTCTAGCATAAGCAAAGTCTGGAGTCTGAATTTACGTCGGATAAATTCGATATTATAACGCCAGTCCACAGTCTGATCCTGTGCACCCTGTGCTAGCCAGACTGGAATACGACAAGCCGGACGCGCTTCCATTTCCAGCATCCAGCGTGACATCGCCAGAATCCAGTCCATGCCCATCATTCGCGGTTGTAATGGATCTTTAAGCCGGATAAAACGCAAAAACTCCGGATTATGGTTATTGCGTCTGAAATGTCGGGGAACTTCACGTTTGATTCGGCTAATAATGCCCAATCCGACCGAATTATGCCACCAAGCAGTTTTGGCGGGACGAATCAATGGTGATAATAGCAAGACCCGCTCAACAAAAGGATTTTCGCGACGTTCCGCAAACTCCAGTAAATGATGCATCCAGATCGCACCGCCGGTACTTTGCCCGATGCCAACCCAAGGTTTGGGTAATTGTGAAGCATGTTGCACATAACGATGTACGGCATGCAAAACCTGCTGATAATGATCAAAATTCTGAATGCTAGCAGGTGAACCATCACTCAGACCATGTCCGGGCAGATCATAGGTCAACACACTAAAACCCTGTTCCAAAAGCTCTTTGACAATGGGCTGATAAATACCACTATGTTCCAGATAACCATGCAGCAAAAAAGCGGTTCCCTGAATCTTGTCAAAGCGGGTATTTTCCAGATTCGGTTCAAATACCTGTACATGTAACCTGAATAAAGGCATCTGTACATAGCCCTGCCAGTGTTTGCAGTCCAGTAAATCAAAACCATAAAGCTTGCGATAGGACTGCAGATCAATCGGCGGTTCATCACTACGATTCAGGTTTAAAGGTGGCAAGAGTTGAGGCGTAACATCCCGACTCGGAATGGGTAAATCCAGCTGTTTCAGAATGGTGGGATTTAAAAATGGGATATCAGACATTATGGCACCTCCCGACAGTCACTGGATCCAAACCACATATCGCGCATGGTCGCCAACATTTCATAATTGGCACGACGACTGTGATCATAATTTTGTGCACTTGGACGCCACCGTGTCAATGGCGTTGGCATCGGTGCTTCTACCGGAATGGTTTGTATGCCATTTAACGCAAATAAACGGCGGGTACGCGGCATATGATAACGATCCGTAATCAGAATCACTGTAGGCGCTCCGCCTTTCTTTTGTAATAATAATGAACTGAAACGGGTATTTTCACAGGTGTTCATGCTTCGATCTTCCAGTAATTTGGCATCGACACCATGATTTTTTAACCAGCGCTGCATATACGGCGCTTCGACCCCACTCAGAACAATCGGCAACTGATAATGTTTCTCTACTGCCAGCGTGGTTTCCAGACGTAGTCGCGTATAGTTATTGACGATGATCTCTTTGCCTTGGTCATCTAGGGTTAGGCCACCACCCAATACCACAATAGCATAAGGTTGGGAGCTATTCGCCGGTTTAGCCTGCTGTTGCTCTTGTAGTAAAGCCAAGTCCTGCTGGATTTCCTCTCCATCGGTTTCCTGTACCGAACTGGCTTCACCCTGCTCTAGTGGATGCGTCGTCAGAAACTCCATATATTGCTCAATGCGTTCCTTGTTTTCACTACTGTCCCACTCCAGCAATTCCCGGACATTGGCTGTCGGATCGGCTGGTTCTGCATCTTCCTGTGAGGACAATAAGGGCACCTGAGCAGGTGGACTTTGCTCTGCTTTTTGATCCTGCTGTTCGCGCTGATATTCTTCAATCACCTGCTGCAGTGCTTTATAACGTGCCTGAATCAACATGAGGTTGGCCGAGTTATTTTGCTGGATATCCTGTTCCATGACCTTTAAATACGCCTGACGGGCAATCCACAAATCAGAGCCAGGTTCCAGATTTTCATGTTCGCTGAGTGCAGCCATTTTCTGGCTTTGAGCCGCGACTTCATTTAGCTCTAAGGAAACAAACTGGTTTAAGCCCTTGACGATCATTTTTGAGTAAAAAGGCGTATAAACCAACACCAGTAGACAGCCGCATAGCACAAACAGTCCAGTGACAATTTGTAGCAAACGTACCATCCAATGGGTGTTTTTCATGTTATTCCTCTTCCTGATGAGAACGGATCAAGCCATTTTTATCGAACAATACAGGTTCAGGTTCCAGCATCAGACTAAATTTTTCCCAAACTGATTGCTGTACCCCACGATACGTTTTACGAACATCGGTGAGAGAGGCTTGACCATAATTCACCAAGACCAATGCCTGTTTGTGAAACATGCCGACAGGCCCCAACTGTTTACCCTTCCAGCCCGCCTGATCAATCAGCCAGCCCGCTGCTAGTTTAACTTGAGCATTGGCTTGTTGGTAATGGGGTAAATTCGGGAAAGATACAGCAATTTGGTCAAAGACCGCCTGATCAACCACTGGATTTTTAAAAAAGCTACCCACGTTGGGAAATTCTTGCGGATCAGGTAATTTGCTCTGACGAATCTGAATGACCTGTTGCTGCAAGTTTTCTGCTGTGAGCTGATCACCGACCGCAGTCTTCAGGTCACCGTAATTCAGTTTCAAATCTGGCTGTTTAAGTAATCTAAAAGTCACATGGGTAATCACATAACGGTTAGGATCATCTTTAAAAATACTATGCCGGTAGGCAAATTGACAGTCTGCTGCCTGAATCGAGGCAAATTGTTTCAGCTGACGGTCATAGACCTCAACTGAATCGATAAACTCGCCAACTTCGACGCCATAAGCGCCAATATTCTGTACTGGCGATGCACCGACCCGACCCGGAATTAAAGCAAGATTCTGTAGGCCATATAAACTTTGTGTCGTGGTCCAGAGCACGAAGTCATGCCAGCCCTGACCACCACCTACACGTAAACGTTGCGACTGATCATCAGCATCCAGCATCTCTATGCCCTGAATATCCATATGCAAAACCAGTGCATCAATCTGCTCCGGCAGCAACATATTGCTACCGCCTGACAGGATCAGCACATTGAGTTGCTGTTGTTCAGCAAAATCCAGTGCAGCCAGCAGATCAGCGGTTGATTGAATCTGAGCATAGTGCGAAGCAACTGCTTCTAAATTTAAGGTATTAAAAGGTTTAAGTTGAACCTGGGTTTGAATCTGCATCGCTTAAACCTTGTGTAAATTCTGTTTAAAAATCTCAATCCAGGCCTGGCTACTGGACTCACACTGATCAAGCACCCGTTCAAAGCCATCCGCTTCGCCATAATAGGGATCCGGTAAGGCCTGTTTCGGATAGGTCTGATCATGTTCACTCATCAATGCCACACGTGCACGTACATGACCAAACTGAGTTTCTGCCAGACGCTGTATGTTCTGGATATTGGATAAATTCTCCAGATCCATCGCCAGAATCAGATCATAATCAATAAAATCATGCGGAATAAGTTGACGTGCGCGAAGTGCTGAAAGGTCATAGCCACGTTTCAGCGCATGCTGCTGGCTACGCAAGTCCGGTGCCTTGCCCGGATGATAATTACTGGTTCCGGCAGAATCGACCACAATATTCAGTTGCTGTTCATCACAATAATGTCTGAGTACAACTTCTGCCGTGGGAGAGCGGCAAATATTTCCCAAACAAACACATAACACCTTGTATGGCGTTCTGGATGACATAAACAACCTCAGAGCTACTTTATTTTAAGGATTCTTATGTTAAGTTATTTATATACTGATTCCTATCTTACAACCATAGAATAATCTCGTATTTGCAATAAAAAAATCAAGGATATCGCCATGAATCGTTTTCAGTTTCAAACCGTCCCCAATATCATTGCCGGACTAGGCACGATTCAGGAATTATTTAAAATTCTAAAAAATGGCCGTTATCAACGTCTTCTGCTAGTGACTGACCCGGGGATGCTGAAGCAGCAATTACATCTGCCGCTTCTTGATATTATTGAATCTGCCGGGCTGGAGTACGTGATTTACTCGGATGTTCAGGCCGATCCGCCCGATACAGTGGTGCTTGAAGCGGCGGCTTTTGCAAAACAGGAAAATATTGATGTGGTGCTGGGCTTTGGTGGTGGCAGCTCGATGGATGTGGCCAAACTCATTGCAATTTTGGCGCATCCCGAGCAGCATCAGACACTGTCCGATCTGTATGGCGTTGATAATGCTACCGGACCGCGTTTAGCTTTAATTCTGGTACCGACCACCGCTGGAACAGGTTCGGAAGTGACGCCGATTTCGATTGTCACCACAGGTGAAACGACCAAAACTGGCATTGTCGCGCCCATTCTCTATGCAGATATTGCCATTCTGGATGCAACCTTTACCCAAAATCTTCCGGCACAGATCACTGCCGCCACCGGCATTGATGCCATGGTGCATGCCATTGAAGCTTATACCTCAAAACACAAGAAAAACCCTTATTCTGATATGCTGGCCAAACAGGCTTTAAGATTACTGAATGCCAATCTGCAGCGCGTGCTGCAAGACGGCAATGATTTAGATGCGCGTCAAAATATGCTGATTGGTTCCATGCTGGCTGGACAAGCCTTTGCCAATGCACCGGTCGCTGCTGTACATGCGCTGGCTTATCCGCTTGGTGGACATTTTCACCTGTCACACGGGCATAGCAATGCACTGGTTCTAACTGAAGTATTAAAGTTTAATGCGCCAGTGGCTAAACAGCTCTATGCGGAATTAATGACCTGGCTGGATCCCCGCAGTAAAGGTTGTCATGATGGCCTGACCGATCTATTTATTGATCATTTTAATAATCATCTGATGCAAAGCGGTTTGACTCTAAAACTAAATCAGTTGAATGTTCCAGAACATATGCTGCAGGTCATGGCAAAAGATGCGATGCAACAAAGCCGGCTGTTGCAGAATAATCCCCGTGAACTCAAGCTGGAGGATGCTTATCAGATTTATCAGGCGATCTATGCCTAGATCAATTTCCACCTAAGCCTTATCTAGCCGAGGACTGAATAGTGATAAAAGCCACCATCAAACAGCGCGAACACTATACATTTTTCCTACCCATTCAAACCCGATGGGCAGACAATGATCTGTACGGCCATGTCAACAATGTGACTTATTACAGTTATTTTGATACCGCAGCCAATGCCCTGCTGATTCAGGAGGCTGATTTTGATCCTAAATATTCCCCGATGATTGGGCTGGTGGTCAGCTCCAACTGTCAATTTAATCAGGAACTGTCTTATCCGGAAATTATTGAAGTAGGCGTGGCCATTGAAAGTATGGGAAATTCATCGCTCAGCTATGATCTGGCTATTTTTAAACGCAACTCGGATACAGCCGCTGCGCAAGGTAATTTCGTCCATGTATTTGTTGATCGTGAAACACGAAAAAGCACCCCAATTCCAGTCGAAATGCGGGATGCTTTATCGCGATTTGTTGTGACTTAAAATCCAGCCTATTTCAGCTGAATATTTTGCAGTTCACCATCAAATTGCTGTAGCAGATCGCGTACAGCCGGTTCAGCATGTAACAATTCTTCGGCACGTTTAAAGGCACGTGCCTTACGCTGATGCTGCATGGTATATGGCGTTAACTGATCCACATTTTCAAATTTCACCTGGAAATTGGTTTGCGGCCATTGCTGTTGCAAAGCAGCTTCCAGATGATGTTGCAACTGGGTCAGCAACTGCTGGTACTGTTCAGGAATATGGAAAACGGATTCGCCATTCATCTGGCCAGTCATGATGCCATACTGTGCCAGTTCCTGTACTGCCGGAGAAAGCTGGCTGTTACGGAACCAGTATTCCCATTTTTCTACGCTCCACTCACCCTCTAAAACTTGCTCGGGTATTTTCAGAATATCCTGTGGCATCAGATTCTGCGTATTTATATCTTGAGAAATATCTTCCAGCAAAGCTGTCTGTGCAACTGGCTGAACCGACGCTGTATTTTCAAGAGCAGGCTGATCGGTTGTTTCCTGTGAAAGCTCTATTTCCGGTGCAGCAAGACTAAATTCCTCATCAGCAGACATGGTCTCTTGTACTGGCTCAGCAGGAATGACGGCATCTGCAGGAATAAACTCTTCAAGCAGGAAATCATCCGAACTGTTGCTAGTAGCCGGTGCTTCTGGCGTACTCTCGATTTCATCAAAACCAAATAGGCCTTTATCATCATTTGGATCAAAAACAATTTGATCACTAGACTGCACTTCTTCAATGGTGGTCTGAATTACTACGGGCTGGACAGATTCAGGTGCAGTGATGCTGGTTGGCTCTTCTTCATCGAGAAAATCATCCGAAGAAGGCCCAGACGCTGATGCAACATCAATCTCCTCATCTGTCCCATCGTCCAGAGAGAAATCATCAAATACCGGTTCTGCCTCCAATGATTGTGTTTCTATTGATTCAGATTGAAGTTGTGTCTGAACAGGTGGCTGTAGACGTGTTGTATGGGTTGTTGCCTGTTGCGATGCAGTCTCCTGCATCACTGGAATTTCACTTGGTTGTAATGGACGGAAAGCCAGTAAGCGTAGCACCGTCATCTCAAAGCCTTGTTCCTGCGTAACTGCAAGCTGTAAATCGGCACGACCCTTATAGGCAATCTGATAATAAAGTTGCAGATCCTGAGCAGAAATCAGACCGGATAATTGCATAATTTTTTGATTGATCTCAGCACTATATTTCAGACTCAGATCTGGCAGGTACTGCAATAAGGCTAGTTCATGCAACGTCGAAATCAACTGATCGAGCACTAGTGACACATCCAGAGCTTGCTGACGGAACTGTAGCAATAACTGACTGACATGCGCTTTCTGGTTCTGGTGAATCGCCAGAATCAGGTCATAAATAATGGTGCGGTCAATCAGACCGAGCATGTCTTTGACATCCTGATGCTGAATCGCACCCTGACCATAGGCAATCGCCTGATCGGTCAGAGACAAGGCATCACGCAGAGAACCTTGCGCAGATTCAGCAATCTGCCAGATCGCATCCTGATCAGACTGAATGCTTTCTTTGCTAAGAATATTGCCCAGATGTTCGGTAATTTCATCGACTGCCAATGGACGCAAAGTAAATTGCAGACAGCGAGAAATTACGGTAATTGGCAGTTTTTGCGGATCAGTGGTTGCAAACAGAAATTTGACATGTTCTGGCGGTTCTTCCAGCGTCTTTAACAGCGCATTGAAAGAATGCGTGGACAGCATGTGCACTTCATCGATCAGGTAGACCTTAAAGCGGCCTTGAGTCGGTGCATAAGGCACATTGTCGAGCAACTCACGTGTATCTTCCACCTTGGTGCGTGACGCCGCATCAATTTCAATCAGGTCAATAAAACGACCTTCATTGACTGCGGTACAGGTTGCACACACTTCACATGGGGTCGAAGTAATACCGGTTTCGCAGTTCAAGCACTTCGCTAAAATACGTGCAATCGTGGTTTTTCCGACACCACGCGTTCCTGTAAACAAATAGGCATGATGCAAACGGCCACGTTCGAGCGCGCTGGTTAAAGCACGTGATACATGGTTTTGCCCCACCAATTCATTGAAATTACGAGGACGGTATTTTCGCGCAAGTACTTGATACATGTATGCTCCTTTTTACAGGTCTAAGCATACTGTTTTTTTATGAAATAGTGAAATGAATGTCGGTTTATAAAAAATAAAAATCCCTTGATCAAAATCATTGAAAAAGGGATATAAAACAAATACTTTTTTAAAATTAGACCGATTCAAACAGGATAAAGTCACTTTGCATCTGGTAGCGTTTGCCTGTTTGATCTTCACGAATTTCCAGAACATGCTTTTTCAGATCGACATAGAGTAGATTCCGGGTATCGACATTCAGCAATTCAATCTTTTGTTGTGATTCATCCTGAAACCGAATATTCCCGCTCATCGTTTCAATTTCATTATGACCACTTAAACTTTCACGCTGTAAAGTAAAGGTCTGATCTTCATTCAAAGTCAAGGCCACTGCCATGCCTGGACAGTCTTCACAACTTGAAAAGCATCCCATACATGGCGTTGTACCTTGATAATTCCCGACCCAGGCAGGAATCTGAGCTTTGGCTTCCATCACCGTTTTTGCAGCCGGCTGATTCGGCTCCTGACATCCGAACAACGCACTGCTTGCGACCAGTGGAATCACCAGCACTTTTTTCATTACTTCACACCATAGCCATGGACTGCGCGACAAAATAACATATTTGTCTGATGGGCTAAACTCCCAAATCAGGGATAACTAGCGCCAGCCTTTGCGGCCGGTCAGTACCGCATCCGCACAGCGCAATGTTTCCTGCGTCAGGCCCCAAAGACGATAATCTCCGGTTAATGAACCTGTCGGGAAATTATGGGTATAGGCAAAACTTAAATTCCGCTCAGGATCGCACCAGGCACCAGAGCCATTAAACCCCATATGACCAAAACCTTTAGAGGCTTTTCCTAAAGTGAGAACACGGTGATAACCCAAACGCCAGTGCATCGGTAAAGGCATGACCCGATCTCGTGTTTTGTATTGCATCTGACTAAGTCGCTGGAACACCTCAGGCGAAATCAGTTGCTGACCTTGCCATTCACCATGATTCGCCAGCATGGTATAGATTTTTGCCAGACTCTCTGCAGTAAAGACACCATTGGCGGAGGGAATAATCGCTTGTAGCCCCTGTTCACTAAAGAAACTAAATTTCTTCATGCCTTTGGGAATCATGGCATCCTGAAAATCCTGAGGATCCTGCCCGCTAAAGACCAAGGCTCGCTCCATCAGGTTCGGCTTTCTTGGTGTAGTTTTTTTCGCAGTCTGTGTTTGAGACTTGGCTGCTTCAGGCTTTAAAATGGGCAGCGCTACCCGAGCTAACTCATTCGTCGGTACGCTAAAATAAGCACCATTTAACTGTAGTGGCTGTACCAGATATTCCTGCATCAGCTCACCCAGTTTTTTACCAGTCGCTTTTTCTAATGCTCCACCCACCTGCCAGCCAAAAGTCAGCGGTTGATAGGCTGCATCTGTTGCAACTCGAAAACGTGGTTCCGCTGCTGCAATCCGGTCCAGCATATGCGACCAGTCGGCCATTTCAGTGGCATCATCAATCATATTACGGATATCAAACAGGCCACTTTGATGACTCAGCATATGCGCCAGAGTAATATTTTCTTTACCCTTTTGTGCAAATTCAGGCCAGTATTCTGCAACCGGTCGATCATAATCCAGATAACCTTGACTCACCAGAATGTGCGCCAAAGTCGCCAGCACACCTTTGCCTGTGGAATAACACAGCGACATGGTATCCGGTTGCCAGTTTTCAGTGACAGACTTTTTACCGGTATAAATATCGACGACCTTTTGTCCCTCAAAATATACCACCAGTGCGGCACCACCCTGTTCGGTACGTGCATCCTGCAAACGGCTAAACTGACGGGCAAGGTCACTGAAACGCTCATCGACATTGCCCTGATAATTATGCTGATCAGCAAACAGATAATCTTTAATTGGCTGCATCATTCTATCCATAGAATATTGATCCCTTAAAATGAAAAAGCCTAAATCGGGTTTAGGCTTTTGATCCAGATTTAAATCGCTTTGATATGACCGGTGACATGCGGTTTTTGACTCTTACTGTTTCGAATCAGGAAATCTGTCTCATTCGCTGCCTGCGCGGTCAGGAACTCAACTTTAGATGGCAAGTACATCGGCAACTTGAACCAGACATCAACTTCATAAGCATCTGGCAATGACAGATTCGCCAGTGCTTTGGCTTTGCTCCACATACCATGTGCAATTGCCTGTTTAAAGCCAAAGGCTTTCGCTGTAACTGCATGAATATGAATCAGGTTAAAGTCACCTGAGGTCATGGCATAACGGCGACCCGTATTCTCCGAGATGCTCCATTCATTATTCAGTTTGTATTCTGGCGCTTGGCTTTCTGCAGGTTTAGCAGCCGCTTTAGCATTGGTCTTTTGACGTGACAGATAAGTGGTTAATGCTTCAACTACGACCTCACCTGCCACTTTGACTGTAGTAATGAAATCAAACTGAACGCCTTTATCATGTGGCTGTAATTCACCAAATTTGCATGATAGGGTCAAGGTTTCATTGACGCCGATTTTACGGTATTGCTTCACTTGGTTACGGATATGTACCAGACCCAAGATCGGAAACGGAAATGCTTCTGAAGTCATCATGTGCATTTGTAGACTTTGTGAAAGCACCGTCAGATAGATTGCTGGAATATAACCATTATTTTTAAAACCGCAGACTTCATTATAGGCTTTCAGATGTTTTTGATCGACCTTGAATGAATCCACCACATATTCAACTTGCGGTAGAACTTTTTCAGCTTTCGGCTTTTTAAAAATCAAGCCTTGAATCACTTTTGGATAGGCTAAATAAGGTTTTGGAAGTTGACTAAAATGGCGCGTATTCATACTGAACCTTTAAAATATTCTTTTCATTTATATATGAGTGGATTTCTCTCTCCCTTTGGGAGAGAGTTAGAGAGAGGGCTAAAAAAAGGCCCCTAATCTCCCTCTCCTAAATCCTCCCCCTGAGCTTCAATAAAAGCGCAAGAGAGAATTTGAATGCTTTAAGCCCCTAAAAGACTTTGACCACATACACGTATCACGTTGCCATTTAAACCTGTTGATGCAGTAGCAGCAAACATTGCAATCGTTTCTGCGACATCGACAGGTAGACCGCCTTGACTCATCGAATTCATACGGCGGCCCGCTTCACGGATCGCAAATGGAATCGCAGCCGTCATTTGTGTTTCGATAAAGCCCGGTGCAACGGCATTAATGGTTATACCATTTTTTAAAGTTGGTGCTGTGAATTTCACCACACCAATCACACCCGCTTTAGACGCTGCATAGTTGGTTTGACCCAGGTTACCTGCAATGCCTGAAATTGAGGATACACAGATAATACGACCATTGGCATTTAGACCATCGTTGGAGATTAAATAGTCATTTACACGTTCAATCGCAGACAGGTTGATGTTAATCACCAGATCCCATAGCTCAGGCTTCATATTGGCCAAAGTCTTGTCACGGGTAATACCGGCATTGTGCACAATAATGTCCAGACCACCCTGCTCAGCTGCTGCCGCTTTGATTTTCTCACCTGCATCTGCAGCAGTAATATCAATAGCTAAAGTTGAACCGCCAATTTCACCGGCTACACGATCAAGGTCCGCTTGCTGCTGCGGAACATCCAGACAGATGACATGTGCACCATCACGTGCCAATACATGAGCAATCGCTTCACCAATACCACGGCTCGCACCGGTTACTACAGCAGTTTTGCCTGCTAATGGTTTAGTCCAGTCCACATCCACTTTTTCAGCAGGTGAAACACGGATCACCTGACCAGAAACATACGCAGACCGTGGAGAAACTGCAAAACGTAAAGCAGACTCAAGATTTGCTTTAGCACCAGCATCTACATAGATCAGGTTCGCTGAAATTCCCTTTTTAAACTCTTTACCCACAGATTTTACAAAACCTTCCAGTGCGCGTTGAGCAATGGACTGGCTGACTGATTTAGCAGTTTCAGGCGTAGTTCCTACAATCACGACACGGCCAGAACTTTGGATTTGACGTGCAATCGGGTTGAAGAAATCATAAAGTGATTTTAACTGTTCTGAGTTTTCGATTCCTGAAGCATCAAAAATGACAACTTTGAATTTTGATTCTTTATCGCCTGGATTAAATGCACCCAGATTCAGTCCAGCTGATGCAGCAGCCTGTTGTAATTCAGCATTGTTACCTGCATAGCTATTGGCATGAATATTTGCCAGAACCTGAGCAATAGCACCAGTCAAGGTACTTGCCGGTGCTGCTCCAAACAATACTGCACCTTTGACTACAGGTGTAGCAGACTCAAAACGCTCTAAAGAAGTTGGGGATGGCAGACCCAAATTTTTAATGACAAATTTACCAATAGGAGATTTTGCAAAAGTTTGGTACTGATCAGTCATGTTTATTATCTCTCATACAAATTAATTTTTGGTTGATCTAAAGTTATCCTTAAACTTCAGTATGATGCCAGACACTTATATTTCAATAGATCTACCAGTTTCCGCCCAATCATACTTGAGATAACAGGCAGATGACTTGACCTAAGCGCAGTCTGTAATGTCATTGTAGTCAATACAGCTTATCTTCTTCTATGCTAATGTAACCGCCAAGAAGACGATCTATTTGCCTGGTAAAGCCTTATGAGCAAAACAACTCAAGATAATCCAGCAGTCGAGAACTCTGCGACAGAAACTGTGTCAAAACCATCAACGCGTAGCAAGCGTAGCACTAAAAATCCTGATACAGCCAATGCCACAGAAAAAAGTCCGGCTAAAACCACACGTACACGCAGTACATCTGCACGTACCAAAAAAACGACTTCAAGCCAACAAGATTCAACATCTATAACACAGACTTCTGTTCAACAGGAACCAAACATGAGCCAAAATACAGTTCGCCGCGTTGCTATTATTGGTGGTAACCGCATTCCATTTGCACGTTCTAACGGTGCTTACTTTACGGCATCCAATACTGATATGTTCACAGCAGCCCTGAATGGTCTGGTTGAACGTTTTAACCTTCAAGGTCAACGCTTAGGTGAAGTGGTTGCAGGTGCTGTACTGAAACACAGCCGCGATTTCAACATGACTCGTGAATGTGTACTAAATACTGCTCTTGCACCGGAAACCCCTGCTTATGACATTCAGCAAGCATGTGGTACTGGCCTTCAAGCGGCATTTCTGGTAGCGAACAAGATTGCTCTAGGTCAAATCGAAGTAGGCATTGCAGGTGGTGTAGATACGACTTCTGATGCACCGATTGCTTTTGGTGACGGTTTACGTAAAGCATTACTTGAGCTAAATATCGCGAAAACTGCAAAAGACCGTCTGAAAGCATTGACCAAGATCAATGTGAAAGACCTGATGGATGCACCAAAAAATGGTGAACCGCGTACAGGTCTGTCTATGGGTGATCATCAGGCGATTACCACACTGGAATGGGGAATTTCCCGTGAAGCGCAAGATGAACTGGCTGCATCTTCACACCAGAAAATGGCTGCAGCTTATGAAGAAGGTTTCTTTGATGACCTGATTACACCATTCTTGGGTCTTCAACGTGACAATAACCTGCGTGCTGATTCTTCAGTTGAGAAGCTGGCAAAACTTAAACCTGCTTTTGGTAAAGGTGATGCACGTACCATGACAGCGGGTAACTCTACACCGCTAACAGATGGTGCTTCTTGTGTGCTATTGGCTTCTGAAGAATGGGCGAAGGCAAATGGCCATGAAGTGCTAGCTTACCTGACTTTCCAGGAAACTGCCGCAGTTGATTTTGTCGAGAAAAAAGAAGGTCTGTTGATGGCGCCTGCATATGCCGTACCACGCATGCTTGAGCGTGCAGGTCTGAAACTGCAAGACTTCGACTATTATGAAATTCATGAAGCTTTTGCATCTCAAGTATTGTCTACGCTGAAAGCTTGGGAAGATCCAAAATTCTGTAAAGAGCGTTTAGGTCTGGATGCACCTTTAGGTTCAATTGACCGTGCCAAACTGAACGTAAAAGGCTCTTCACTTGCTGCCGGTCACCCGTTTGCAGCAACTGGTGGTCGTATCATTGCGACAGCAGCAAAACTGATTAACCAGAAAGGTTCAGGCCGCGTACTGGTGTCGATCTGTGCCGCAGGTGGTCAGGGTGTAACGGCAATTATTGAAAAATAATCCGTTGACCGATCCAATGAAAAAGCCCCTCAAATGAGGTAATGCCAGTCAGTTAAGCAAAAAAAGTTAAAATGCTGTAAAAAGAGCGTATG